>NZ_JBHWJJ010000007.1:0-113227 GCF_042732005.1 Streptomyces sp. NPDC059851
GGGGGCGGGGGGTGTGGGGGGGGGCGCGCGCCCGCGGGGGGGGGCCGCCCCCCGCGGGGGGGGGCCGGGCCGGGGGGGGTGCGGCGCCGCCCCCCCCCGGGACGGGGGAGGGGCCGTCGGGGGACGAGCCGCTCCCCCCGGGCGAGGACGGGGCCCGCGCGTCCGGGCCGCAGTCAGGGGGACGCGTGCGGCCCGGACCCCGCAGCGGTGTCCTGTCCCTCACCCACCGGTTTCCTGCCAGAACCGGTGGGATCGCCTCCCATCCTTTGCCGGGAACGCCTGCGCGGACAGCGGCAAAGGGCCCGGACCGGAGGGTCATTGGTCCATAAAGTCCGGGTGAGTGCCCTCGTGCGACCGGTTAGACTCACCCGACTTCGCAGGACCGGTTGGGGAGGCCGACACCGCTCATGGAGACCAAGAAGATGATCACGGGAGGGCTCGTGGTGTTCGTGCTCTTCGTGATCATCACCCAGCCGGTCAAGGCGGCCGACATCGTCAAAATAGGCTTCCAGGGCATCTCCGACGCCGCGCACGGCATAGGTGCGTTCATGACCGAACTGGTGAGCTGAACCCGTACGCTGATGCGGTTTCCGGACTAACCGGCCCCCCACTCCGACGGGTGGGGGGTTTTGCGTTCCCCGTCCTCGTGGCGCCCACATCCCGAACGCCCCATTATGCCCAACTTGCCCTCAACACGGCGATATACGGTGCTTGCACACAGTGCACATGTCTTGTGATGCTATGACCGCTTTTGACGGATGAGTTGACTTGAAGGGGTGGCGTGACCGTGTCGGCCAGTACGGCGCCTCAGGTGCCGCCCCAGCAGGACGCCCCCGAGGAGCCCCCTGCGCCCGCGAGACCGCAGAGCCGGGGCGCGGACACCCGGGCCCTCACCCAAGTCCTGTTCGGGCAGCTGAAGGGCCTGCAGCCCGGCAGCAGCGAGTACGACCGGGTGCGCGGGGCCCTCATCGAGGCCAACCTCCCGCTCGTGCGGTACGCGGCCGCCCGCTTCCGCAGCCGCAACGAGCCCATGGAGGACGTGGTCCAGGTCGGCACCATCGGTCTGATCAACGCGATCGACCGGTTCGACCCGGACCGGGGCGTGCAGTTCCCCACCTTCGCCATGCCGACCGTGGTCGGCGAGATCAAACGGTACTTCCGCGACAACGTGCGCACCGTCCACGTGCCGCGCCGGCTCCACGAGCTGTGGGTCCAGGTGAACGCGGCCACCGAGGACCTCACCACCCTGCACGGCCGCACCCCGACCACGCCCGAGATCGCCGAGCGGCTCCGGATCAGCGAGGAGGAGGTGCTGTCCTGCATCGAGGCGGGGCGCAGCTACCACGCGACCTCGCTGGAGGCCGCCCAGGAGGGCGACGGCCTGCCGGGGCTGCTGGACCGGCTCGGGTACGAGGACCCCGAGCTGGCCGGGGTCGAGCACCGCGACCTCGTACGCCATCTCCTCGTACAGCTGCCGGAGCGCGAACAGCGGATCCTCCTCCTGCGGTACTACAGCAATCTGACGCAGTCGCAGATCAGTGCCGAGCTCGGCGTCTCCCAGATGCACGTGTCGCGGCTGCTCGCCCGCAGCTTCGCCCGACTCCGATCCGCAAACAGGATCGAGGCGTAACCGGATCGGGTGGAGATCGGCGGACGGTTTCCCGACAGAACCGGCTCATTCCGCTCTATCGCTGGAGTTATATGTCGACTTGGCGCTACAGCGCGTTGCCGACATGTGACATTCTGCTGGAAGCGCGTTTGCCGCAGCCCCGGCGCCGGTATTCAGGTGGAGGCTGCGTTCCTCCGACGGACGCGCCGTACGCGACCGTCCGCGACCTCAAGGGGGTGGCATGTCCGCAGACCAGGGCAGCTCCAAGGTGCTCACGCTCGTCAAGAGCGAGGCACCGGCCGTGTCCGAGCACTCGGAAGCCATCGACACCCGCACCCTCTCCCGCTCCCTCTTCCAGCGCCTCGCCGCCCTGGACGCGGACAGCCCCGAACGGGCGTACGTGCGCGACACCCTGATCGAGCTGAACCTGCCCCTGGTGCGGTACGCAGCCGCCCGCTTCCGCAGCCGCAACGAGCCCATGGAGGACATCGTCCAGGTCGGCACGATCGGCCTGATCAAGGCGATCGACCGGTTCGACTGCGACCGCGGCGTAGAGTTCCCCACCTTCGCGATGCCGACCGTCGTCGGCGAGATCAAGCGGTTCTTCCGGGACACCTCCTGGTCCGTGCGCGTCCCGCGGCGCCTCCAGGAGCTGCGCCTCGCGCTCACCAAGGCCAGCGACGAGCTCGCCCAGAAGCTCGACCGCTCGCCGACCGTGTCCGAACTCGCCGCGGTGCTCGGAGTGTCGGAGGAGGACGTGGTCGACGGGCTCGCCGTCGGCAACGCCTACACCGCCTCCTCGCTCGACTCCCCCTCGCCCGAGGACGAGGGCGGCGACGGCTCCCTCGCGGACCGCCTCGGCTACGAGGACAGCGCGCTCGAAGGCGTCGAGTACCGCGAGTCGTTGAAGCCCCTGCTCGCCAAACTCCCTGCGCGCGAACGGCAGATCATCATGCTGCGGTTCTTCGCCAACATGACGCAGTCGCAGATCGGCGAAGAGGTCGGCATCTCCCAGATGCACGTCTCCCGCCTGTTGACCCGCACCCTCGCACAGCTGCGCGTCGGCCTGATCGGCGACTAGGCCAGCCGATCGGCGACCCGGTCGCTCCCTCGGCGACCTGACCGGCGGGACGGCACGACGGCCCTGCGCCGCAGGGGTTCCGATTTGACGTATCGTCAGCAACACTGCGGCGATGCGCCCGGGACACCGCCGCAGGGCCGCGCTGCTCGCCGCCCTGTCCTTCTGTACGGCCGCCGCAGCCCTGACCGGCTGCGGCGGTGCGCCACGCGACGGCCACACGGCCGCAGGGCCCGTGGCCCCGGGCCCCGAGCGGCGCCCCGGCGACCACGTGCCCCCGCAGGGGCCGGTGGAGTTCCAGCAGCTCGGCGGCCCGGCAGTGGCGGCCGGATCCGCCCCCTCCGCCGGTACGCCGCCCACCACCCCGGATGCTCAGACCCCGGCCGGCTCCGGCCGGAGCGGAGCCACGGCCCCCTCGGGCGGCGTCCCGCCCTCGGGCCCGAACCCCCGGCCGGGCGGCCACGACCCCACCGCCCCCGGCACCCCCGACGGCTCGGGCACACCGGGCACACCCGGATCGCCCGGTCCCGCGCCGGGCACCACCCCAGGAGCCCCGGCGACTCCGACGCCCGGGATCCCACCCGCGTCCACCCCCGCTCAGCTGGTGCTGAGCGCCCCCGTGCGGGCGCCGGCGGCGGACCGCTGGTGCGAGCGCGTGACCGTGGGCATCGCCAACACCGGTACGACAGCGGCGCGTTCGGGTGCGATCACCTTCGAGACGCACGTCATCGGCGCCCTCGGCATCGACTGGGCCACCCTCACCACCAGCCAGCCGCTACCGACGCCCCTGACCGGCGGAACGGCGCGGACGCAGACCTACACGGTGTGCGTCGAGTCCTGGCGGGTCCCGCTGGGGATGCACGTGGAGACCCGCAAGGTCACCGCCACCTGGAGCTGACCGGCAACGAAGGCGGTCCACGCGCTCGCCCTCCACGGGCCGGCGACCCGCCCCTGCGTGCAGCGGCCGGGTCCCGGTCCCGGGACCCTGGCGGGTTTTCCGATTCCTTTACCGCCCTCCCCCGTCGATTCATTTGCCTGTAGCAACCAACCTCTCCTACGGTTGCCTGAGGCAACGAGATGAGGGGGATCCCGGTGACCACGCAGCCGGCCGCGGACCGCGACACCCGCTACGAGGAACTGGCCCGCCGGCTCACCGGCGTCGGCGCGGTCAAACGGGAACTCGCCCGCCACCTCCCCCCGGACTGCCCACCGGGGTCCGCGGCCGTCCTCACCCTGATCGACCGCCACGGCGACATGCGGCTCAGCCGGCTCGCCGACCTCATGGCGATCGACATCTCGGTCACCAGCCGCCACGTCGCCCACGTCGCCGACCGCGGGTGGATCACCCGCGACGCCGACCCGGGAGACGGCCGCTGCCGCATCCTGCGGCTCACCCCGGCCGGCTCCGCTTTCCTGGCCCAGGCCTCCGCCCGGTACACCGACGCGCTCGAACGGGCCCTGGCCGACTGGTCCGCGCACGACATCGACGTACTCAACGGCCTGCTGGCCCGGCTCCGGTCGAGCTTCCGGACAGTCGAGCTCCCAGACGAAGGGACCCCATGACCACCACCACACCCTCCGGGGTGCGGGGAGGCGACCCGCCGCAGACCTCCTCCGGCGGCGCTCCCCCGCCCGCCCCCTCGCCCTCCCCGGCGCCCGCGCCCGCGTCCGCGTCCCCAGCCGCGCCCATGACCCACCCGCAGATCATGAAGGCGCTGTCCGGGCTGATGCTCGGCATGTTCGTGGCGATCCTGTCGTCCACGATCGTCTCCAACGCCCTACCCCAGATCATCAGCGACCTCGGCGGCACCCAGTCCTCGTACACCTGGGTCATCACCGCGGCCCTGCTGTCGATGACCGCGGCCACCCCGCTGTGGGGCAAGCTGTCCGACCTCTTCAGCAAGAAGCTGCTGGTCCAGGTCTCCCTGGTCATCTACGTGCTCGGGTCCGTCGTCGCGGGTCTGGCGCAGAACACCGGCACGCTCATCGCTTGCCGCGTGGTCCAGGGCATCGGCGTCGGCGGCCTGTCCGCGCTCGCCCAGATCGTGATGGCCGCGATGATCTCCCCGCGCGAACGCGGCCGCTACAGCGGCTACCTCGGCGCGGTCTTCGCCGTCGCCACCGTCGGCGGCCCCCTGCTCGGCGGTGTCATCACCGACACCGAGTGGCTGGGCTGGCGCTGGTGCTTCTACGTGGGCGTGCCCTTCGCCGTCATCGCCCTGGTCGTCCTGCAGAAGACGCTCCGCCTCCCGGTGGTCCGCCGCGACGTCGAGGTCGACTGGCTCGGCGCCTTCCTGATCAGCGGCGCCGTCTCGCTGCTGCTGATCTGGGTCACGCAGGCCGGCGACTCCTACGCCTGGGTCTCCTGGACGACCCTGGCCATGACCGGCGGCGCCGTCGTCCTGGGCCTGCTCTTCCTCCTCGTCGAGTCCCGGGCGAGCGACCCGATCATCCCGCTGCACCTGTTCCGCAACACGACCATCAGCCTCGCCTCCGCGGCCTCGTTGTTCGTCGGCATCGCGATGTTCTCGGGCACGGTCTTCTTCGGCCAGTTCTTCCAGCTGGCCCGCGGCGAGTCCCCCACGATGTCCGGGATCCTCACCATTCCGATGATCGGCGGCCTCTTCGTCTCCTCCACCGTTTCCGGCCGGGTGATCACCAGGACCGGCCGGTGGAAGGCCTGGCTCGTCTCCGGCGGCGTGCTCCTGACCGCCGGCATGGGGCTGCTGGGCTCCCTGCGGTACGACACTCCGTACTGGCGGATCGCCGTCTGCATGGCGCTGACCGGTCTCGGCCTCGGCATGATGATGCAGAACCTGGTCCTCGCCACGCAGAACCAGGTGGCCCCCGAGGACCTCGGCGCGGCCAGCTCCGTCGTCACCTTCTTCCGCTCGCTCGGCGGTGCCGTGGGCGTCTCGGCCCTCGGCGCGCTGATGGCCCACCGCGTCACCCACTACGTTCAGGACGGCCTGGCCCCGCTCGGCCCGAAGGCGGCCGCGCTGGGCCACGGCGGCACCGCCGGGCGCGCGATCCCCGACCTCGGCGGACTGCCTGCGCCGCTGCGCGAAGTCATCGAGTCCGCGTACGGGCACGGCGTCGGCGACGTCTTCCTCTATGCTGCGCCCTCCGCGCTCCTCGCACTGCTGCTGGTGGTCCGCATCAAGGAGGTCGCCCTGAAGTCGAAGCCGTCGGCACACACCCCGCCGGCCTCCTCCGCGCAGTAGCCGGGCCGCACCCCGGTACCCTGCCCGGCCCCCCTACGGGGCCGGCTCGGCGACGGCCTTCGCCTCGATCCCCGCGATCAGTACGTCGAGGGCGAGGCCGAAGTCCCCGTCGGGCACCCGCCGGGCCGTGCCCCCGCAGCCGTGCAGGAACTGCCACACCGCCAGATGGGCCCCGGTGCGGCCCGAATCGGCGAGGCCGGTGGCGTCGAGCAGGCGCTGCAGGGCCGCGTCGAAGGCGCGGGCGTGCGGCCCGATGTTCGGGTACGCGGCCGCCAGCGGCGCCACCCACGGGTGCTCCGCGAGCAGCCGGCGGTACCCGCAGGCCAGCAGCCGCAGCCGGCCGGACCAACCCTCGCGCGCCGTGTCCGCGGGCCCGCCGGTAGGGAGCGGGAGTTCGCCCAGGGCCCGGTCCAGGGCGAGTTCGAGGAGGTCGTGCTTGGTGTCGACGTACCAGTACAGGGACATCGCGGTGACCCCGAGATCGGCCGCGAGCCGCCGCATGGAGAACCGGGCCAGCCCCTCGGTGTCGAGCAGCCGCACGGTGGCCCCGGTGATCCGCTCCCGGTCGAGCCCGAACGCACCCTCACCACCACTACGGCGTCTGCCGGGTGCGGCAGGACGGGCGGACAGCCACACGCTGGTCCGGGCATTGCCGGCATCGGCCGCGGTCGCCATGGAGGCACCCTCCTCACAACAGCTGGATCAGCCCGGAATGCCCGGTCCGCCCCCTTGATGCTAGAGGGTGCCCCTCGTGTTCGGGCACGTTCGGCCGCGTTGGCCGCGGTCGGACACGGTCAGGACGTGGCGGACGGGGCACTCAGGGGAGCGGTCAGGTCGTAGAAGACGGCCCCGGTGATGGTGACGGGCCGGAAGTTCTCCTTCACCCAGGTTTCGATCGCGCTGCTGGTGGAGCCGCCCGGGCCGCCGCGCACGCCCGTACCGCCGCGCATGCCCGGGCCGCCGCGCATGCCCGGGCCCTCGCCGCCCGCGCCTTCGCCCGATGCGATGAAGTAGTGCACCTTACCGGCCTTCACGTACTCCTGGAACGCGGCGAGCGTCGGCGACGGATCGCTGCCGTTGAACCCGCCGATCGGCATCACCGGCTCCCCCGAGGCGAGTTGGTAGCTCGCCGCGTTCTGCGCGCCGATGGCCGCCGCCGCCCACGTGTACCGGTCCGCGTCCTTGCGCAGGGCGGCCGTGGCCTCCTGGCTCACCTTGGTGCCGCCCAGCAGGCCGCCCATGCCGCCGCCCCCACCGGGCGCGCCCGGTGCACCCGGGGCGCCACCGGTGTTCCGCCCGCCGCGGGCGTCCCGCCCGTCGCTGCCGCCGCCGCTCCCGCCGCGTTGACCGTCCTGACCGTCCTGACCGTCCTGACCGCCCGGGCCGCCCGGGCCGCCGGGGAAGGCCTGGCCGCCGCCCGGCATGCCCTGCGGCACGGCGCCCTGCGGGCCGCCGCGGAGTCCGCCGCCCATCGGGCCGGCGCCCGGCGGGAGTTCACCGCCCCCGAAGGGCCGCATGCCCGCCCCCGCCCGGGCACCCTGCACCGCAGGACCGGCCGTCACGATCGAGCCGGCGTGCCCGGCGTCCACCGTGGTCAGGCAGTAGGCGAGGGGGCCGGCCAGGGCCGCGCCCAGGCCCAGCGCCGCCGCGCCGAGCGCCGTCCGGCGGCCGAGCCGCGCCCCGAGGAGCAGCCCCGCCGCCGCGGCCAGACCGGCCCCGAGTACGGCCCAGCGCAGCCACGGCAGGTAGTCGGGGGAGCGCCCGAGCAGGACGTACGACCACCAGGCGGTCAGGGCGAGGGTCCCGGACAAGGTGAGCGCGGCGGGCGTGCCGCCCCGCTCCTCCCACAGCACGGCCACGCCCATGCCGACCAGCGCGGCCACGAACGGTGCCAGCGCCACCGTGTAGTACTCGTGGAAGATGCCCTGCATCCAGCTGAACACCGCGGCGGTGATCAGCAGTGCGCCGCCCCAGGCCAGGAACGCCGCGCGGGCCATGCCGTCGATCGTGTCCGCCGCCCGGCCCGCACGCCAGGTGATCACCAGCCCGGCGATCAGCATGATCAGGGCCGCCGGGAGCAGCCAGGAGATCTGTCCGCCGACGGTGGCGGAGAACAGCCGGTCGATGCCGGTCTCCCCCCAGCCGCCCCCGCCGCCGGGGCGTCCGCCGACGCTGCCCGTCTCGTTGCCGTTGATCCGGCCGAGGCCGTTGTAGCCGAGGGTCAGCTCCAGGAAGGAGTTGTTCTGCGAGCCGCCGATGTACGGGCGGGAGGACGCCGGCCACAGCTCGACGATGGCCACCCACCAACCACCGGCCGCGACCATGGCGGCCCCGGCGAGCAGCAGCTGGCCCAGCCGGCGGCGCAGCCGGGTGGGCGCGCAGACGGCGTACACGAGGACGAGAGGCGGCAGGATCACGAAGGCCTGCAGCGTCTTCGTCAGGAAGGCGAGGCCGATCACCGTACCTGCGGCGACCAGCCAGGTGGTGCGTGCGCCGTCGAGGGCGCGCAGGACGCAGTAGACGGTGACGGTGAGCAGCAGGGTCAGCAGTGCATCCGGGTTGTTGAAGCGGAACATCAGCGCCGCGACCGGGGTGAGGGCGAAGACCGAGCCGGCGATGAGTGCTGCTGCGGGGCCGAAGTGGCGGCGTACCGCGGCGTACAGCACGGCGGTCGTGGCGACGCCCATCACGGCCTGGGGTACGAGGATCTGCCAGCTGCCCAGCCCGAACAGGCGCACGGACAGGGCCATCGGCCACAGGGCGGCCGGCGGCTTGTCCACGGTGATGGAGTTCCCGGCGTCGGAGGAGCCGAAGAAGAAGGCCTTCCAGCTTTCGCTGCCCGCCTGGACGGCCGCGGAGTAGAAGGAGTTGGCGTACCCGGAGGCGCCGAGGTTCCACAGCAGCAGGACGGCGGTGGCCAGCAGCAGGGCGGTGAGGGCGGGAAGCTCCCAGCGCGGGCGGGGCAAGGCCCCGGGGCGGGCGCCGGATCCGGGTTCGGAGCCGGTCGCCGGGGCGGTGCGGGGCGGGGCGGGGGCCCGCTCGGGGAACGGGGAGCCCATGGGCGGTACGGCGGTGGTCATCGGATGTCGTCCTTGGCAGCAGGGGTGCGCCGTTCGGGGAAGACCCAGGCGCGGAAGAGCAGGAACCGCAGTACGGTCGCGGCGAGGTTGGCCGTGATCAGAACGGCCAGTTCGGTGCCGTGGCCGGGATCGGCAGTCGCCGCCCCGAGGGCGGCCAGGGAGCCGCTGGTCAGGGCGAGGCCGACGGCGAACACCACCAGGCCCTGGGCTTGGTGGCGCACGGCCCGCGCCCGCCCGCGGACGCCGAAGGTGAGACGGCGGTTGGCGGCGGTGTTGGCGACGGCGGACAGCAGCAGCGCCGCCGCGTTGGCGAGCTGCGGCCCGGCCCCGAGCCGGAACAGGGAGTACAGCGCGAGGTAGCAGAGGGTGGACAGCACCCCGACGGTGCAGAAGCCCAGCAGCTGGCGGGCCAGCCCGCGCGGTACCCCGGGCAGGGCGCTGCGGTCGCGCGGGTCGTCGCCGAAGGGCCGGGCGAGCCGGTCGAGCGGCAGCGCGCCGAGGGCCAGGGCCCGGCCCACCCGCCAGACGCCCTTGAGGTCCTGCACCGCGGTCCGGACGATGTGGACCGTGGAGTCCGGGTCGTCCACCCAGTCGACCGGCACCTCGTGGATCCGCAGCCCCGCCCGTTCGGCGAGGACCAGCATCTCGGTGTCGAAGAACCAGTCCGTGTCCTGCACGAGCGGCAGCAGCCGCTCGGCGACCTCCCTGCGGATCGCCTTGAAACCGCACTGGGCGTCGCTGAAGCGGGCCGCGAGGGAGGAGCGCAGCAGCAGGTTGTAGGCGCGGGAGACGAACTCCCGTTTGGCGCCGCGCACCACGCGGGAGGAGCGGGCCAGCCGGGTGCCGATGGCGAGGTCGGAGTGGCCCGAGATCAGTGGGGCGACCAGCGGCAGCACCGCATTGAGGTCGGTGGACAGGTCGACGTCCATGTACGCGAGGACGGGGGCCTCGGAGCGGGACCAGACGGTGCGCAGGGCGCGGCCGCGGCCCTTCTCCTCCAGCCGGGTGCTGCGCACCCCGTCCAGGCCGCCGGCCAGACCGGACGCCACCTCAGGGGTGCGGTCGGTGCTGGCGTTGTCGGCGATCGTAATGCGGAAGGGGTACGGGAAGGTGCGGGTGAGGTGGTCGTGGAGTCGGCGCACGCACGGCCCCAGGTCCTCCTCCTCGTTGAAGACCGGGATCACCACGTCTAGTACGGGCTCGCCGGGCACGGGCGCGAGGTGCGCCCGTGCCGGGAGGGCGCCGGTGGAGGTGTCGGTTGGCATGGTCCGAGCCTCGCGGCGCGGGCTGTCACCGCTGTGTGGTGAGCCTGTGCCCTGTCTGTGAATGCGTCGGGCGGTCCGCGGCGGAGCCCGCCGGGCCATGAGCCGAGAGGTCCGCCGGGACGGAGGCCGCCGGGACGAACGCCGAGGAGTCGGCCCCGATGCCTGCGGGGGACGCCTCCCGGGCGAGCGGGAGCCGGACCTCGAAGCAGGTCCGTCCCGGCTCGCTCCGCACGCCGACGTGGCCGCCGTGCGCGGCGACGACGGCTTCGACGATGGCGAGCCCCAGGCCGGTGGAGCCTGCCGCCCGCGAGCGGGAGGCGTCGCCGCGTGCGAACCGCTCGAAGACGTGGGGGAGCAGTGCGGGCGGGATCCCGGGGCCGTCGTCCGTGATGCTCAGCCGGACGGCGGATGTTTCACGTGAAACACGGGCGGTGACGGTGGTGCCCGGCGGGGTGTGGGTGCGGGCGTTGGCGAGCAGGTTGACCAGCACCTGCTGGAGCCGAGCCGCGTCGGCGCGGACGGGTGCGGGCTCGTCGGGGAGGTCCAGTCGCCAGTGGTGCCCGGGGCCGGCCGCCCGCGCGTCGCTGACGGCGTCGACGACGAGCGGGGCCAGGTCGGTGTCGGCCAGGGACAGGGGCCGACCGGCGTCGAGCCGGGCGAGGAGCAGCAGGTCCTCGACGAGGCCGGTCATGCGCGTGGCCTCGGATTCGATGCGGCCCAGGGCGTGCCGGGTGTCGGGGCCGGGCTCTTCCCGTCCCCGACGGGTGAGTTCGGCGTATCCGCGGATGGAGGCCAGCGGGGTGCGCAGTTCGTGGCTGGCGTCGGCGACGAACTGCCGGACGCGCATCTCGCTCTGCTGGCGGGCGGTGAGGGCGGAGGAGACGTGCCCCAGCATCCGGTTGAGGGCGGCGCCGACCTGGCCCACCTCGGTCCTCGGATCGGCCTCGGCTTCGGGCACGCGCTCGTGCAGGACGGGTTCACCGCTGTGCAGGGGCAGTTCGGAGACCCGGGTCGCGGTGGCCGCGACCCGGCGGAGCGGGCGCAGGGCCACTCCGACGAGGGCTTGCCCGGCGAGGGAGGCAGCGATCAGCCCGGCCACGGTGACACAGACCTCGACAGCGATCAGGGTGCTCACGGTGTCGTCGACTTCGGCGAGCGGGTAGCCGAGGGCCAGGGATCCGTCGGGGGAGGCCAGGACCCGGTAGGTGCCGAGGCCCGGTAGCTCCAGGTCGGCGGGGCCGGTCCGGCCGCGGCCGGCGGCCTTGCGGGCGGCCCCGGCGAGGGCCTCGGACTGGGCCGGGGCCAGCTGCTGGCGGTGGTCGTACCCGGGGCCGCCGAGCGCGACGAGGCGGCAGCCGGTGACCGTGCCGTCGGCCGCGATCCGGATCCCCACGGCGTCCAGGGGGTTGCCGGGGGCGACGACGAAGCCGAGGCCGTTCTCGGCGGCGGGCTTCCCGACGGGGCCCCGCTGGTTGGCCATGTCGACGGAGACCCTCAGCTGCTGGTCGACCTTGTCGACCAGGTACTGGCGCAGGGCGAGGGTGGTGACGGTGCCGATGGCCGCGCCCACGACGGCGATCAGCAGCACCGCGGAGGCCACCAGGCGGGCCCGCAGGGACCAGGAGCGGGGGCGCCGGAGCCGCTGCGGGCGGAGGGACGACAGCGCCACTAGTCAGCCGGCTTGATCAGGTAGCCGGCGCCGCGCCGGGTGTGGATCATCGGCGGCAGGCCGGGGCGGCTCTCCAGCTTCCGCCGCAGGTAGGAGATGTACAGCTCCACGACGTTGGCCTGGCCGCCGAAGTCGTACGACCACACCCGGTCCAGGATCTGGGCCTTGCTCAGCACCCGCCGCGGGTTGCGCATCAGGTAGCGCAGCAGCTCGAATTCGGTGGCGGTGAGGTGGATCTCCCGACCGTTCCGGGACACCTCGTGGCTGTCCTCGTCGAGCAGTAGGTCGCCCACGGCGAGGACGGACCCCCCGCGCGCGGCCTGCGCCGCCCCCGAGCGGCGGACCAAGCCGCGCAGCCGGGCCACGACCTCCTCCAGGCTGAACGGCTTGGTGACGTAGTCGTCGCCGCCCGCCGTCAGCCCGGCGATCCGGTCCTCGACCGAGTCCTTGGCCGTCAGGAACAGCACCGGGATCTGCGGGATGGCGCGGCGCAGCTGCCCGAGGACGGCGAGGCCGTCCATGTCGGGCAGCATGACGTCGAGCACCACCACGTCGGGGCGGAACTCCCGGGCGGCCCGCACTGCGCCCGCCCCGTCGCCGGCGGTGCGGACCTCGCAGCCCTCGTAGCGCAGGGCCATGGAGAGCAGCTCGGAGAGCGCGGCCTCGTCGTCGACGACGAGCACCCTGCAGGACCCGCCGTCGGGGCGGACGAGGGCGGCGGGGCTGCCGGTGGACGTGGACGCGGGAGAGGCGGTCGT
The DNA here is from genome assembly GCF_042732005.1 of Streptomyces sp. NPDC059851. Classification (NCBI taxonomy): domain Bacteria; kingdom Bacillati; phylum Actinomycetota; class Actinomycetes; order Kitasatosporales; family Streptomycetaceae; genus Streptomyces; species Streptomyces sp. NPDC059851. The sequence continues at coordinate 12,684 of NZ_JBHWJJ010000007.1, forward strand.
CGCAGTCATGCGACCACGCTGGCCGCGGCCCCTGAGAGCGTTCTTGCGCCTGTCTGTGAATTTCCTGAGAAACGGACCGCCCCTGAGGAACGGGCCGTCCCTCAGGAGCGCGCTGCTCGGTCCAGGCCGAACAGCCGGGCCCCGTTGTCGTGGCAGACGGCGCGCAGCCAGTCGTCGCCCAGGTCCAGCCGTTCCAGGGCGGCGAGCTGGTGCTCGTACGGGTAGGGGATGTTCGGGAAGTCGGTCCCGAGCAGGATCCGGTCGCCGAGGTCCGCGAGACGTCCGAGCTCGCCGGCGGGGAAGGTGCCGAACCGCGCCGAGAAGTCGGTGAAGGCCATGGTGGTGTCGAGGCGCACCCGCTCGTACCGCCCGGCGAGGTCGAAGAACTCCCCGTACTCGGGCATCCCCATGTGGGCGATGACCAGCGCCAGCCGGGGATGGCGGGCGAGGACGGCGGAGATGGGCCCCGGGCCGGTGTGCTTGCCGGGGACGGGCCCCGAGCCGCAGTGCACCACGATCGGGATGCCGGCCTCGGCGAGCAGCCCCCAGACCGGGTCGAGCAGCCTGTCGCCGGGGTCGTAGCCGCCGACCTGGAGGTGTACCTTGAAGATCCGCGCGCCGGCGTCGACGGCCTGTCGGACGTACGAGGCCGCCGAGTCCTCGGGGAAGAAGGTCGCGGTGTGCAGGCAGTCGGGGGTGCGGGCGGCGAAGCCCGCGGACCATGAGTTGAGCCAGGCCGCCATCTGCGGCTTGTGCGGGTACACCATGGCGGTGAAGGCCCGGACCTCGAACTCCCGCAGGAGCGCGACCCGCCGCTCCTCCTCGTGACGGTAGGTGATGGGCCATTCGACGCCGGTCAGCGGGCCGACCGCGTCGAAGTAGTTCCACACCTTGTCCAGGACCCGCTCGGGCATGAAGTGCGTGTGGACGTCAACCAGTCCGGGCAGGCCGAGTCGCTCCCGGAAGGCGCGGACCGCCTCAACCGTTGCGCTCAAAGCCACGGCTCCGCTCCACCGTCGCGACGTGCAGGGTGTAGCTCTCGTACCACTCGGCGCGCCCCTGCTCCATGGCCGCCTGGTGTTCTAGGTCCTGCCGCCACTGGGCGAGGGCGTCGTGGTCACGGAAGTAACCAACGGTGATGCCGAGGCCGCCGGGGGTGCGGGCGGAGTCGTAGCCGAGGAAGCCGGGGATCTCGCGGACGAGCTCGTTCATCCGGGCGAGGGTTTCCGGGTAGCCGCTGTCCTCAGCGGTGCGGACGGAGCTGAAGACCGCCATCACGTACGGCGGTTCGAAGGCGGGCATGGGCTTGATGGTCATGAGCACACCCTCCGTGGCGGCCCGACGCGCTGTCCACCGGAATGCGGCCCGGGCGGCAAAGGGGATCCAAGATTTGACCTCGGGACGCGAAGGGCCGGGGCGGGGCACCAGAACCGGGGCGCCAGAACCGGGGCGGGGCTCAGAACAGCCCCTCCTGGTCCGCTGCGGCGCCGGCGGTGAGGACGGCGGCCGTCGGCACGTCGGTCGTCCGCCCGGCGACGGGGGTGACGAACTCCCACCCGGCCAGCAGGCGGGTGTCCACGACGAGCCCGTCGGTCAGGTGCAGATCGGGGCCGGCCGCTCCGGCGAGCCGGCCGACGACGGACCCGCCGGGCAACATCGCGGTGGTCACCCGCACCGGCGCGGGCAGCCCGACCAGCCCGAACCGCCCGGCGTGGTCCGTGACTTCGCAGGCCAGCGGCTCCAGCGAGGACGGCCATCCCGGCAGGCCGACCGCCCGGTCGTGCAGGGCGGTGACCTCTAGGGCCCGGTCGGCCGTGGGGGGCAGGGCGGCCCGGGCCGCGCGCTTGCGGGCGTACGGGATCCGGTCGGGCACGCCGAGCGCGGCGCGCAGCAGCTCCTCGGTGCGCCGGCCGGCCATCAGCGGACCGCGGCCGAGCCAGGCCCAGGTCACCGCTCCCTGCTCCAGGAGCCGGGCGGAACCGCGCTCCTCGGCGGTGATGCCGACCTTGACCATGCCGGGCCCGAACCAGGCCAGGTAGACGCGATAGGTGCGCGGGTCCGCGGCGTTGGTGTCGGCGGCCACGGAGAACGAGCGGTCCAGGCGTGCGCACTCGGGGCACTGCGCGCTCGTGGCCCGACCCGGGACGCGGGCGCCCGCCGGGCAGGGGGTCCGCTTCCCGGCGCGGTACACGCCGAGGCAGATCCGCTCCCCCTGCGCGGCGAAGGCGAGGGGGCCGCCGTACCCGAGGGGGCTGCTCCGCTCGCCGCGCCCCTGGGCGTACCAGCCGATGGCCGGGCGGCCGCTGCTCCACCGGATCCCGGTGCACCTCCAGGTCACAGCGGGAGGGGCCGCTCGAAGAAGGTCTCCAGGACGACGGTGGCGTGCGTGCCGCTGACCCCGTCAATGGCGTACAGCCGGCGCAGCACGTCCTGGAGCTGCTCGGTGGTGCTGGTGCGCACTTTCACGAGGACCGAGGCGCTGCCGGCGATGACGTGGGCCTCCTGGATCTCGGCGATCGCCTGGAAGGCGCCGGCGGAGTCCCCCATCCAGGCGTTGGCGTCGACCATCACGTAGGCGAGCACCCCGCTGCCCACTGCGGCCGGGTCAACGTCGACGGTGGTCCGTCGGATGACCCCGCGCTCGCGGAGCTTGCGCACCCGCTCGTGGGCGGCCCCGGCGGAGAGCCCGACGGATGCGCCGAGGGCGGCGTACGACTGGCCCGCGTCCTGCTGGAGGCACCGGACGAGTGCCCGGTCGATGTCGTCCACGTGCTCTTCCTCCCCTCTGTCAGCGATCCCTTGCATCGACGGTACATGATCATGCAATCTGCCGAAGGACCGAACAGAATTCAGCATTTCACTCCCCAGGGGGAATGATGTCATCCATTGCCGACCTCAACTTGTACGAGGTTTTGGACGAGCGCTTCCGTACGGGCCGCTGCGCCAACGGCGACGCGCGCCTGGAACGGCTCCACGACGACTGCCGCTGGGCGGAGGGCCCGCTGTACCTGCCGGCGTGGCGGCAGCTGGTGTGGAGCGACATCCCCAACGACCGGATGCTGCGTTGGGACGGGGCGACGGGCGCGGTCTCGGTCTTCCGCTCCCCGGCGGGGCACCCGAACGGCAACACCCTGGACCGCGAAGGCCGACTGATCACCTGCGAGCAGGGCAACCGGCGCGTCACCCGGACCGAACCGGACGGCAGCATCACCGTCATCGCGGACCGCTTCGAGGGCAAGCGGCTCAACAGCCCGAACGACGCCGTGGTGCGCTCGGACGGCTCGATCTGGTTCTCGGACCCGGACTTCGGCATCACCAGCGACTACGAAGGCGTCCGCGCACCGTCCGAGATCGGCGCCTGCAACCTCTACCGCGCGGATCCGGCGACCGGCGAGGTGCGGATCGTCGCCGACGGGTTCCGCGGCCCGAACGGCGTGGTGTTCTCGCCCGACGAGAGCGAGCTGTACGCGGCGGACACCGTGGCCGGCCACATCCGCGCGTTCAAGGTCGGTGAGGACGGGACCCTCAACGGCGACCGCGTGTTCGCCGCATGCCGCCCGGTGGACAACATCCGCTTCGACGACGAGGGCCGGCTGTGGGTGGCGGCCATGGAGGAGGGCGTGCGTTGCTACGCCCAGGACGGCACCCTGATCGGCCGGATCCGCGTCCCCGAACCCGTGTCGAACATCGCGTTCGGCGGCCCGAAGAACAACCGCCTCTTCATCACCGCCACGACCTCGCTCTACTCGCTGGTCCTGTCGGTGACGGGCCTCCCCCGCGTCCGCTAGCCCACCGTCCCCACGAGCGGGTGCACGCCCAACGCAAGAGGCCCCCCGGCGAACCGGGGGGCCTCTTCGGCTGTGCACTCGGCAGGATTCGAACCTGCAACCTTCTGATCCGTAGTCAGATGCTCTATCCGTTAAGCTACGAGTGCTTGGGCTTCCCGGGGTTTTTCGCCCCGTTGGCCTTGCGAGAACAACAATACATGGACCTTGCCGGGACGCGAAATCCGTTAACCAAACCGGCTCTGACCTGCGAAAACGCTCCGGACGGTGATCGTCCGGAGCGATCCGCGCCCGGGGCGGGCGCGTACGTGCCCCGAACGCAGGCACCGGTTCGGACGGGCGGCGAGGGCGCGGAGCGCGAGCCGGAACGCGGACGCCCCCCGGGAGCACGCCGCGCGAGTGCCGCGAGTACCGCGAGTACCGCGAGTACCGCGAGCGAGGCGGGCCAGGAGGCCGAGGAGCCGGGCGGTCGGGAAAGCTCGGGAGCGTGCGGCGGCGGATACGCAGCGAAGCCCCGGTCCGTGGGGACCGGGGCTTCGGCTGACTGCGGAGGCGGAGGGATTTGAACCCTCGATGGGGGGTAAGCCCCAAACCGCATTAGCAGTGCGGCGCCATAGACCGGACTAGGCGACGCCTCCAGCTACACCCCCGTGTGTGAGGGTGCGTGCAGATGATGACACAGCCGCAGGGCCGGTCACCAATCCGCTCCCAACGGTACTAGGCGAGCCGGCCACAGAGCAAAGGCTTAATCACTCGCGGCACACGGGTCCGGGGCGACCGTCACGCAGCGCGGGCGCGCGTCGTTGGTCCGGCGTACGACGTACGGACGACCTGGAGTGCCCCATGCTGCGACTCGCCGCCTTCGCCGTCACCTCCTTCCTGGCCACTGCCGCCGCGGGCCCGCTGCCCCCGCTGACGCCGCTGCCCCTCGACCGGCTGCTGTCCTCCCCCGACCGCCTCACGATCTCCGTCTCCCACACCGGCAATCCCCGGGCGGACGGGGAGTACCTGCTCGCATGCAACCCCGTCGGCGGGGACCACCCCCGGGCCGAGCAGGCGTGCGCCCGCCTCGACCGGCTCGCCAGGGCGGGCGAGGACCCCTTCGCCACCGAGACGGGGCGTCGGATGTGCACCCAGCAGGACGGCGGGCCGGCCCGGGCGCACATCACCGGCACATGGCAGGGCCGCAAGGTGAACGCCTCATTCCGTCGGACCAACGGGTGTGAGATCGCCCGGTGGCGCAACCTGGAACCTGTGCTTCCGGCCGGGCGCTCCTGACCTGGGAATATGTGGCGGATGCCCGGAGTACCCGGAACATCCGCCACCTCAGGCCGGGGCCGTGCCCTTAGACTCCTCCCGTGACATGCCGGTAGTCGTGGTCAGGGAGGAAGCTCGTCGTGAGCAGCAGGCCATCCCGAGGCGCTGCTCGCCTCGCAGCAATACTCGACGCGCTTCCGGACGCGCTGCTGCTCGTCAACGCCAACGGCACGGTCGTCAACGCGAATTCGATCGCCCTCGAGGTCATGGAGAGCCCCGGCACCGGCCTGGTCGGCCGCGGCGTGCTGGACCTGTTCCCCGACTTCGACTCCAAGCTGATCCCCGGCTCGATGCGCCGCCCCGGCGACGACGACGGCGGCCGGGCCAAGCCCAAGAGGATGGTCGCGCGGCGCACCGACGGCAGCGAGTTCCCGGTCGAGGTCACCCACGCCCATCTGGACGGCCGGGACGCCTACCGCGAACCGCAGCCCTCCTACACCGGGGACGAGCTCCTGATGCTCGTCGTACGCGATCTCTCCGAGACCGTGGACACCGAGGCCGAGCTGGCCCGCTCGCAGCGGCAGACCGAGATGATCCTGCGCGCCGCCGCCGAGGGCGTCGTCGGCACGGACACCGACGGCCGCGTCGTCCTCGTCAACCCGGCGGCCGCGCAGATCCTCGGCTACCGCGCCACCGACCTCGGCAACCGCGAACTGCACGCGCTGATCCAGCACTCCCGCGCCGACGGCTCCCCGTTCCCCTTCGAGGAGTCCCCGCTCGCCGACACGCTGCGCAGCGGCCGCAAGCACCGGGTGCGCGGGCAGGTGCTGTGGAACAAGGCCGGGCAGCCGGTCTCCGTGGACCTGACCACCTCCCCCGTGCGCGACGGGGACGTGCTCGTCGGTGCCGTCATGACCTTCACCGACCGGCGTCCGTTCGACGCACTGGTCGCACGGCACGCCCAGCTCGTGGCGGTCCTCGGCGGTTCCCTGCGCGGGCCGTTGGAGGAGCTGCGCGGCGAGCTGGCCACGCTGGCCGCCGACGACGGCGGCCAGCTGTGGCCCGAGGCCAACCAGCTGCTGCACCACCTGGCCGCCGGGTACTCCCGGATGACCACACTCGTCGACAACGTGCTCGCCTACCAGCGTCTGGACGCGGGCAGCGAGAAGCTGAAGAAGAAGAACGTCCTGATGGACGGGGTGGTCAAGGACGGCGTCGACGGCGCGGTCGAGCTGATCGGCCCCGGACGGGCCCAGTTCGCCGTGCACGCGCCGACCATCGAGGCCGAGGTGGATCCGGAACGGATCGCCACGGCGCTCGCGCACCTGGTCGCGGACGTCGCCGGGGTGGACGCCACCGGCAAGACCCCCCAGGGCAGCGGGTACGCCGACTCCACGATCGTGGTGGCCGCCGCGCAGCGCGGCAAGGTCGTACGCATCGAGGTGCGCGGGCCCTACCAGGGCGGAGACCCCGTGCACGAGCCGATCGTGCGCGGCATCGTGACCGCGCACGGGGGCATGCTGCAGACCGTGGAGGTGCCCGGCGCGCCCGGCGGTGCCTACGTGCTGGAACTCCCCCTGGGCTCGGGCGCCGGGACGGTGACCCTGCCCGAACCGGAACCCGAGCCCGAGCCCGAACCCGAGCCCGATCCGGAGCCGGAGCCGGGTGCGCAGGACGCCGGGGCGGCGGCCGGCGCGACCGGAGCCGCCGGCAAGGGCACCGGGCGCCGCGGCCGGCGCGGGGTGGACGCCTTCCTGGAGGACTCCCCGGACGAGGCGGGCGCCCAGGGCGGGGCCGCGGCCGCGGGCGCGCTGGCGCTGCCGTCCGGGCGGCGGCGGGCCGGCGAGGCCCCCGCGGACGCGGCGGCTCCCGCGCTCGCCCAGTCCCCGGTGAACCCCGCCGGCCTGGGCACCGGCCGCCGCCGCGGCCGGGACGGCGACGGTGCCGAGGGCGGTGCCGGCCGGCCCGTGCCCCCGCAGGGCACCGCCGTGCCCGCACTGCCGCCCGTGCCGTCCGTGCCCTCCGTGCCGGTGACCGAGCATCCCGCCGGGCGACGGCGTGCGCTGGGCCAGGCCGGTGCGGCCCGACCCGGCGGACCGGTGCCCGCCGCAGGACTCGCGCCCGCCGGACCCGCCGGTGGTCCGGCTCCCGCCCGGCCGATCGCCCCGGAGGGCGGCTTCGCGCTGCCCGCCGGTCCGACGCCCGCTGCGGTCCAGGTCCCGGTTCCGGCCTCGGCCCCGGTTCCGGTTCCGGCCTCGGCTGCGGTCGCTGCCCCCGTCCCTCCGGCTCCTGGTGCTGCCGCCGGGCCGTTCCCGGCCGCGCCCGGGTCCCCGGGCTCGCCGGGCTCGCCGGGGTCCGCTCCTGCCGGTGCCCCGGTTCCCGGCTCCGCCGCCGTGCCCGACGCCACTCCGGCCGCGGGTGCCGTTCCCGGCGCCCCCTCCGCGGGCGAAGCTCCGGTCGGGCGGCGTGCCCGGCGCGCGCTGGGTACGCCCGGAGCGGAGTCCGCGGCTCCTGCGGCACCTGCGGACGCGGGTGACGGGGAGGCCGTACCGCCGACCGGACGGCGGCGGGCCCTACCGCCCACTCCTGCCTGGCCGGTTCCGGCGGCCCGGACCGCCCCCGAGGACGACGAGCCCGCCGGGCGTGCCTCCGTGCCCGGAGCCCGACAGCCGCAGGACGGCCCGGCCGAACCGGGACAGCCGATCAGCGTCCGCGCCCTCGGCACCCTCGGCCAGGGCATCTCCGTCGACCCGGCCGCCGCATCCGGCAACGGCGCCGGCACCGGAGGCTCCGGACGCCGCCGCCGGCTCGCCGAACCCGCGCCGCAGGGCCGCGCCTTCGTGATCGGCGCCCCGGAGGCGGGCGCCGCCGAGGGGCCGGAGCCGCTGGACGGGCCGGGAGGCGCCGTCGAGGTGATCAGCCGGCCCGTGCCGCCGCCGGTCGACGACGAGCTGCCGCCGGAACCGCTGGACAACCCGCGACGGCTCCTGGTGTGGCCCGCGCCCGACCCCCAGACGCAGCAGGCGCTCAGCGACAACGGCTACCGCCCGGTGGTCGTGCACTCCCGCGAGGAAGTGGACGCGCAGATCGCCGCGTTCCCGGCGGCCCTGTTCGTGGACCCGCTGACGGGACCGATCACCCGTACCGCCCTGCAGTCGCTGCGCGCGGCCGCGGTGGCCGCGGAGGTGCCCGTACTGGTCACGGCCGGACTCGGCCATGCCTCGCGCGAAGCGGCGTACGGCGCGGACCCCGCCGTGCTCCTCAAGGCGCTCGCGCCGCGCGACAGCGAGCAGCACCCGTCGCGGGTCCTGCTGATCGAGGAGCGCGACGGCATCGCCACCGCGCTCACGGCCGCGCTCGAACGGCGCGGGCTCCAGGTCGCCCGGGCGGGCGCCGACACCGATGCCGCGGAACTGGCGTCGCGGATGCGGCCGAACCTGGTGGTCATGGACCTCATGCAGGTACGCCGCCGCCGGGCCGGCATCGTCGACTGGCTGCGCGCCAACGGCCAGCTCAACCGGACCCCGCTCGTGGTCTACACGGCCACCGGCATCGACGACGCCGTGCTGCCGCGGCTCACGTCCGGGGAGAACGTGCTCTTCCTCGCCGAGCGGGCCACCACCGCGGACGTCCAGGGCCGCATCGTGGACCTCCTCGCCAAGATCGGCACCAACTAGCCATCCTGGCCCGATGGCCATCACCGACACGTCCGAGCACGCCGTCCCCGCAGACAACGGGGAGGTGAGCCTGCTCATCGCCCGACAGGTCGAACCTGGCTACGAGGAGGTGTTCGAGAGCTGGGCGCGCGGGATCCTGGAGACGGCCGCGTCCTTCCCGGACCACCTCGGCTACGGACTGTTCCGCCCGGCGCGGGAGGGCGCGCCCTGGTTCCTCGTGCACCGCTTCCGCGACCAGGCAGCGCTGCGGCGCTGGCAGGATTCCCCGGAGCGGGCCGGGTTCTTCGCGAACTGCGAGGGCCACCACCACACCGAGATAGCCCGGCGCGAACTGCACGGCATGGAGACCTGGTTCGCCGAGCCCGGTACGGCCCGGCCCGCACCGCCGCGGTGGAAGATGGCGATCAGCTCGGGGCTGGCCATCTTCCCGATCTCGCTGGTGGGCAATGCGGTGCTCGGGCCGGTCCTGGTGGACCTGCACTTCGTGCTGCGGACGGCGGCCTTCGCCGCCGTCTTCAGCACCCTGATGACCTACGTGGCCATGCCCGCCGTCAGCAGGCTGCTGCGGCCCTGGCTGACGAGCGGCTGACGACAGCTCAGTCGAGCAGGGTGACGTCGAGCTCGCCGTCCGCGTACTGCCGGCGGATGACCTTCTTGTCGAACTTGCCGACGCTGGTCTTGGGCACCGCCGCGATGAACGTCCAGCGCTCGGGCAGCTGCCACTTGGCCATGGACTGACCGAGGAAGGCGCGCAGCGCCGCGTAGTCCACGGTCCCGCCCTCCTTGAGGACGACGGTGGCCAGGGGCCGCTCGCCCCACTTCTCGTCCGGAACGGCGACGACCGCGGCCTCGGCGACCTCCGGGTGCGCCATCAGCGCGTTCTCCAGCTCCACGCTGGAGATCCACTCGCCACCGGACTTGATCACGTCCTTGGCCCGGTCGGTGAGCGTGAGGAAGCCGTCCGGGGTGATCACGCCGACGTCGCCGGTCTTGAGCCAGCCGTCGGTGCTGAACTTGTCCTCGGGGCGCATCGGTTCGCCGGAGCTGCCGCCGTAGTAGGCGCCCGCGATCCAAGGACCGCGGACCTCCAACTCGCCCGCCGAGTTCCCGTCCCAGGGCAGGACGTCGCCGCCCGGGCCGACCAGGCGGGGTTCGACGCCCGCGGGGAAGCGGCCCTGGGTGATCCGGTACGGCCACTCCTCATCGGCGCTGAGGCCGGCCGGAGGGTGCGCCATGGTGCCCAGCGGCGAGGTCTCGGTCATGCCCCAGGCGTGGCAGAGGCGGACGCCGAGCTTGTCGTACGCCTCCATCAGCGAGGGCGGGCAGGCCGCGCCACCGATGGTGACCTGCCGCATGGAGGCCAGGTCGCGCGGACGGGCGGTGACTTCGGCGAGGAGCCCCTGCCAGATGGTGGGGACGGCCGCGGCGTGCGTGGGCCGCTCCCGCTCGATCATCTCGGCGAGCGGGGCGGGCTGCAGGAACCGGTCCGGCATCAGCATGTTGATGCCGGTCATGAAGGTGGCGTGGGGCAGACCCCAGGCGTTCACGTGGAACTGCGGGACGACGATGAGACTGGTGTCCTTGTCGCTCAGCCCCATCGACTCGGCCATGTTGACCTGCATGGAGTGCAGGTAGATGGAGCGGTGCGAGTAGACGACGCCCTTCGGGTCCCCGGTGGTGCCGGAGGTGTAGCACATGGCGGCGGCCTGGCGCTCGTCCAGCTCCGGCCAGTCGTAGTGGTCGGAGCGGCCCGCGATCAACTCCTCGTACTCGTGGACGCGGACGCCCAGTCCGTCGAGTGCGGAGCGGTCGCCGATGCCGGAGACGACCACGTGCTCGACGGTGGGCAGGTGCGGCAGCAGCGGGGCGAGCAGCGGCAGCAGGCTCCCGTTGACCAGTACGACGCGGTCAGCGGCGTGGTTGACGATGAAGACGAGCTGCTCGGGGGGAAGCCGCAGGTTGAGGGTGTGCAGGACCGCGCCCATGGAGGGGATCGCGAAGTACGCCTCGACGTGCTCCGCGTTGTTCCACATCAGCGTGGCCACCCGGTCGTCCTGCTGGACGCCGAGCTCGTCACGCAGGGCGTGGGCCAGGCGCCCGGCCCGGGCACCGACCTCGGCGAAGCTGCGCCGGTCCGGCTCCGACTCCCCGGTCCAGGTGGTGACCTGGGAGTTCCCGTGGATCGTCATCCCGTGTCGGAGTATCCGGCTGACGAGGAGCGGTACGTCCTGCATGGTGCTCAGCAAAGCGTCCTCCCGTGGGCGCTGCGGCGCTGCGGCGGCTTGGAATGCTGCCGATTCTGCGCGCATACCCGTCGGCATGTCACTACCCGGAGGTACAAACGCGGCGTGCAATCGCTGTGGGAGGGCGCGGCGTGGCGGCGCGCACAGGATCGGGGGGCGCGTACGGTGCACGGCGCACAGGCCGTGTCGCGGGAGCAGGTTGATCCAGGTGAAACGAGGGCGTCGGTTTCACGTGAAACGGGCAGCGTGAAAAGGACGGTTGGGTTTCACGTGAAACATCCCGGGGCTCGGCGGAGCGGGGAGGCTTCGCTCAGCGGACCGGGCTGAGCTCCGGATCCTCGCGAAGCTTGACCAGCGCGCGGGAGACGGCGCTTTTGACCGTGCCGACCGAAACCCCCATGAGAGCGGCGGTCTGGGCCTCGGTCAGATCCTCGTAGTAGCGCAGGACGACCATGGCGCGCTGCCGATCGGGCAGCCGGGTCACCGCCCGCCACATCGCGTCGCGCAGTGCCTGCGCCTCGGCGGGGTCGGTGCTCGGCGGCGCCTCGGTCTCCGGGATCTCGTCACAGACGAACTCGTCGACCTTCCGCTTGCGCCACTGGGAAGTGCGGGTGTTGACCAAGGCCCTCCGGACGTAGCCGTCCAGGGCCCGGTGGTCCTCGATGCGGTCCCAGGCGGCGTAGGTCTTGGCCAGCGCAGTCTGCAGCAGGTCCTCGGCGTCGCAGGGGTTGGGAGTGAGCGAGCGCGCGGTGCGCAGCAGGCCCGCGCCCCGGGTCCGGACGTACGCCGAGAACGACGGGTACGGGGTCGGCTGCGAGGCGAGCGTGCACACGGGCGTGGTCATGGCTCCACGCTAGAAGCGCGGGGCTGGGCTGGGGATCGGCCGCAGGTGCCGAAGCAGGGTCCCCCTCAGGTTGTAGGAATGGGGCGTGTCCCACCTCCTGAAGGTGGAGGGGGCGGGAGCGGCGTGCGGCCCCCCGGCACGGGGACTCAGCCGTCCGCCCCGAGGACCAGCCCGGACGTCGGCACCCCGGTCCCGGCCGTGACCAGGACGTGGGCGGCCCCGCGGACCTGGTTGACGGAGGTGCCGCGCAGCTGGCGCACGGCTTCGGCGATGCCGTTCATGCCGTGCAGGTACGCCTCCCCGAGCTGGCCGCCGTGGGTGTTGACGGGCAGCCCGTCCGCGGCCACGAAGTCGGCGGCCTCGCCGGGCTTGCAGAAGCCGAACTCCTCCAGTTGCATCAGCACGAACGGCGTGAAGTGGTCGTAGAGGATGCCGACGTCGATGTCCGAGGGGCGCAGACCGCTGGTACGCCACAATTGGCGGGCCACCACGTCCATCTCGGGCAGCCCGGTGAGGTCGTCGCGGTAGAAGGACGTCATGCCCTCCTGGCGGCGGCCCGCGCCCTGTGCCGCGGCAGTGATCACGGCGGGCGGGTGGCGGAGGTCCCGGGCGCGCCGGGTACTGGTGACGACGATCGCCTGGCCGCCGTCGGTCTCCTGGCAGCAGTCCAGCAGTCGCAGGGGCTCGACGATCCAGCGCGAGGCGGCGTGCTCGGCGAGGGTGATGGGCCGGCCGTGGAACCAGGCGGCGGGGTTGCTGGCGGCGTACCGGCGGCCGCTGACGGCGACATGGCCGAAGACCTCGGGGGTGAGGTGGTAGGCGTACAGGTACCGCTGGGCGGCCATGGCCACCCAGGAGGCCGGGGTGAGCAGCCCCCAGGGCAGCGACCAGCCCAGGGCGGCTCCCTCCGCCGAGGGTTCGCGCTGCTGCACGCCGGAGCCGAAGCGGCGGCCCGAGCGCTCGTTGAAGGCGCGGTAGCAGACCACGACCTCGGCGACGCCGGTGGCGACGGCGAGGGCGGCCTGCTGGACGGTGGCGCAGGCCGCGCCGCCGCCGTAGTGGATGCGCGAGAAGAAGGAGAGGTCCCCCATCCCGGCGGCCTGCGCGACCGTGATCTCGGGGCTGGTGTCCATGGTGAAGGTGACCATGCCGTCGACGTCGGCGGGGGTGAGCCCGGCGTCGTCGAGGGCCGCGTGCACGGCCTCGACGGCGAGCCGCAGCTCGCTGCGGCCGGAGTCCTTGGAGAACTCCGTCGCACCGATGCCGGCGATGGCGGCGCGGCCGCCCAGCCCGTCCCGGTTCCGCACGCTCATGCCGTGCCTCCCGGGGCGGGCAGGGTCACGGTGACGGTGCCGGTGACGTGGTGGCCGATGCCGTTGGCCCCGGCCACGCGGATCTCGGCCGTGTCCCCGTCCAGGGCGGTGACGGTGCCGGTGAGGGTCATGGTGTCGCCCGGGTGGTTCGGCGCACCCAGCCGGATGGCCACCCTGCGCAGGACGGCCCGGGGGCCCAGGTGGTCGGTGATGTACCGGCCGACCAGCCCGTTCGTGGTGAGGATGTTCATGAAGATGTCCGGGGAGCCCTTCTCGCGCGCGAGCTCCGCATCGTGGTGCACGTCCTGGTAGTCCCGGGAGGCGATCGCACCCGCGACGATGAGCGTGCGGGTGATCGGGATCTTCAGCGGCGGCAATCTGTCGCCCACGTTCATGCGTCTTCCCCCTCGGGTGGTGTGGACGGCCGGGACACGAGCGCACCGAGCTCGGCCAGCAGCTCGCTGCCGCAACCGAGATGGGCGTCGAGCTGGCGACCCCACAGGAAGTGCCGGTGGACGGGATGGTCCAGGTCGGCGCCGGTCCCGCCGTGCAGGTGCTGGCCCGCGTGGACGACCCGCTTGCCCGCCTCCGAGGCCCACCAGGCCGCTGTCAGGGCGTGCTCGTGCGCCGGGAGCCCTTGGTCGATGCGCCAGGCCGCCTCGTAGGCGGTGACACGGATCGCCTCCGTGTCCATGTGCGCGTCGGCCGCGCGCAGCATCACCCCCTGGTTCGTGGAGAGCGGCCGGCCGAACTGTTCGCGGCTGGAGGTGTACTCGGCCGCGCGGGCCACGGCACCTGCGCAGACGCCCGCCTGCAGGCCCGCGAATGCGGTGCGGGCGGTGGCGAGGACCGCCTCGTAGGGCTGCCCTCCCGCAGCGGGGGACGGCCCGAGCGGTTCGGCCTCGGCCCCGGCCAGGCAGAGCCGCCCGGCGGCCCAGGGGGCAGTCGTTTCCACGGGCGCGGTCTCCACACCGGGCACGTCCGTCCGCACCAGCCACAGGGTCCGGGCCGCATCGGGGACCAGCACGTGGGTGGCATCGCGCAGCCACGGCACGACCGGAGCGGTGCCGGTCAGCCGGCCGTCCGCCGAGGCGGTGAACCACCCCCGGTCCGGGAAGGCTCCGGTGGCCACCGCTTCGCCCGTACCCAGCGCGGGCAGCAGGCGGGCCCGCTGCTCGGCGCTGCCGTGGGCGGCGACGGGGAGGACCCCGTACACGCAGGTGGCGGCGTACGGGACCTGTGCGGTGGTACGGCCCTGCTCCTCCAGCAGCAGCACCAGCCCGAGCAGGCCGATGTCCTCCACCGCGCCGATCAGGCCTGATCCGACGAGGGCCTTCCAGAGTTCGGCGTCGGTTCCCGTGCCGGCCGCGGCGAGGCGTTCGTGGGTGGCGAGGTCGCGGAAGATGCGGGCGGCGAGCGCGACGGCGGCGGCCTGCTCCTCGGTGGGGTGGAAGTCCATCAGTCCTCCGTCCCGCCGCGGAAGACCGGCAGTTCCAGGTCCTCGTCCACCTGCTGGAACTCCAGCCGGACGGGCATCCCGATGCGCACCGCGCCGTACGGGACACCGGTGATGTTGGTGATCATGCGGACTCCCTCGGCGAGTTCGACGAGCGCGACCGCGTACGGGGGGTCGAAGGCCGGGAACGGCGGATGGTGCACGACGACGTAGCTGAAGACGGTGGCCTCGCCGCAGGCTTCGACGGTGTCCCATTCCTGGCTCGCGCAGGCGTTGCAGCCGGGGAGCCACGGGAAGCGGAGGGTCGCGCAGGAGGCGCAACGCTGGATGAGCAGCCGGTGGTCCCGGACACCGTCCCAGAAGCCCTGGTTGTCGCGGTTGACCACGGGGCGGGGGCGGCGGGTCGGGGGCTGGTCGGGCCGCCGGGCCTGCGCGGCGGCCGGCGGAGGGGCGGCCCGCGGAGGGGCGGCCGGCGGAGGGGCGGCCGGCGGAGGAGCGGCCGGCGGAGGAGCGGCCGGCGGAGGAGCGGCCGGCCTGGATGCAGTGGGCCGGGATCGGACGGCGGGCGCGTACTTGAGGATCCGGAAGCGGTGGGTGCCGGCGAGTTCACCCCCGACGCGGATGTCCATGCGGGTGGTCACGAAATGGCCGGGGCCCAGCCTGGTCGTCTTGCGCGGCGACACGGACTCGATCACGGCGTCGAAGGTGACGGCGTCGCCGGGCCGCAGAGGGCGCAGGTACTCCTGTTCGCAGTCGGTGGCGACGACGGAGGTGCAGCCTGCGCCGTCGAGGAGGGCGAGCAGTTCGTCGTAGGCGCAGGCTCGGTCGGTGTGCCCGGACAACCCGCCCATCGTCCAGGCCTGGAGCATGGTGGGCGGGGCGATGGCGTCCGGCCCCGTGTAGGCGGGGTTGGCGTCGCCCATCGCCTCGCACCAGTGACGGATCATCGCCTCGTTGACGGGGTCCTTGCCCTGCCCGGCGGTGGCGGCCGGCCGGCCCTCGTAGGCCAGGAGCTGCGCGTGGAACCGCTGTGCTGCGGCCTCCTCCGCCCCTCCGGGCGCCGTGGCGGTCATCGCTTCCTCCCCTTCATGCCGAGCCGCATCATGGCGACGATCTCCCGCTGGACCTCGCTGACCCCGCCGCCGAAGGTGTTGATCTGGGCGGCCCGGTTCATCCGCTCCAGCTCGCCGTCCTCGAAGGATCCGGGCCCCGCCCCCCGTACGAGGGCCCTCTCGCCCACGACCTCCTGGCACATCCGGTACACCTCGACGGCGGTCTCGGTGCCGAAGAACTTCACGCCGCTGGCGTCACCGGGGGCCAGGGTGCCCGCACCGACGTCCTGGACGAGGCGCCAGTTGAGGAGGCGTACGGCGGCCAGCCGGGCGTGGGCCTCGGCGAGCCGGGCCTGGACCCAGGGCCGGTCGGCAGGGCGTTGCCCGGTCACCGGGTCAGGGGTGCGGGCGTGCCGCAGCGCGGCGCCGTAGAACTCCTCGGCCTGCATGCCGATGGCGGCCAGGGCGACCCGCTCGTGGTTGAGCTGGTTGGTGATCAGGCCCCAGCCGCCGTGCTCGGGGCCGACGAGGTTGCCCGCGGGCACGCGGACCGAGTCGTAGTACGTGGAGGTGGTCGTCAGGCCGCCGACCGTCTCGATCGGGGTCCACGAGAAGCCGGCGGCGACGGTCGGCACGAGGATGATCGAGATGCCCTTGTGCTTGGGGGCCGCGGGATCGGTGCGGCAGGCCAGCCATATCCAGTCGGCGTTCTGGGCGTTGGACGTGAAGACCTTCTGGCCGTCGACGACCCAGTCGGCTCCGTCGCGTACGGCGCGGGTGCGCAGGGAGGCCAGGTCCGTGCCGGCGGCGGGCTCGGAGTAGCCGACGGCGAAGACGATCTCGCCGCGGAGGATGCGCGGCAGGAAGTAGTCCTTCTGCTGCGGTGTTCCGTACTTCATCAGGGTCGGGCCCACGGTGTTGAGGGTGACCATCGAAACGGGGGCGCCGGCCCGGTAGGCCTCGTCGAAGAACACGAACTGCTCGTCGGCGCCGCGGCCCCGGCCGCCGTATTCGACGGGCCAGCCGAGGCCGAGGAGGCCGTCGGCGCCGATCCGGCACAGCAGGGCGCGCTGGGCGCCCGGGTCGGCGGGTACACCGTCCGGCAGGAGGTCGTGGAAGTACGCGCGCAGTTCGGCGCGGAGCCGCAACTGGCCTTCGGTCGGGGCGAGGTGCACGGCGCAGGCCTCCCGGCGTCACATCGTCGATGTGAATCTGACTGTCCGTCAGTTATGCGCGGGATGTCAAGGTCGTCGACGGCAGCGGCCGCCCGCCAGGACCCCGACGGGCACCGGCACGGAGAAGAGGGCGTCCGCACGACCGGGGACCCCGGCCGGTCCGGTCGTACGGGCGCCCCCAGTGCGCGGAACGGGTGCGTGCAGCAGCTACGGCATCGGGAGGAAGTAGACCGCCACGTTGGAGTTGGCCTGCTGGATTCCGGCCGGGACCGAGCCGTTGACCTGCACGGAATTGCTCTGATTGGAGGCGCCGGAGCCGGTGGCGACCTGCTGGGACGTGGACGAGTTGCCGAGGTTGCTCCCGCCCGCACCGCTGCCGACGATGCCGGCGACACCCGCGTTGGATCCGTCGTTCCCGAAGGCGCCGCTGTCGGCCGATGCCACCCCGCCGCAGAGCGCGGCGACGAGCGGGAACGAGGCGACGGCGGCGAGGACGCGGGCGGTACGGGTGCTTGCCATGTTCGTGATTCCCCCTGGTACCTGGGTCGGAGGTGCTCCGCGGCAGTTGGCCGACCGCCTCGGACGTTGTGCATGGTGCGGACGTCGCGAGACCACAGTTGCCCACCGGATTCCCGGCGAACCACCCCGGAGCCCCCGATTCCCCCGCAGGCATGAGCAGCAGCGGATAAACCCCCTGCGCGCCCCTCACCCGCCCTCGGCACGCCACTCGACGTGGCGGCCCGCCTAAGCGGCGAGCGCGAGCCGAGTCCGCGCCTCACCCGCGGCAACAGCATCTGCCTCGGCGGCAGCACCACGGGCAGCAGACCCGGCGCGGACGCCCTCACCGCTCCCGGCGGTGACACCGGCAGCCGAGCGGCGGACGGACGGGGTACTCCCGTGCGCCTCGGCGCGGATCCGCTGCTTGATGGTCGGCGGCAGCGCCCCGCTCCGCACCACCGCCCGCCGACCCCACGCGGCCGGTCGGCACACCTCCACGGGCCTGCACCAGGAGGGAGCCTCACCGACGGAAACGGCCGGCGCGGCGGCCTTGGCGCGGAGCCCGAGGACGGCGAACAGCGCGGCGAGCGCGGTGACCACAACGGTCCAGACGGAGGTGAAGGTGATGCGCTGAGCCATGACGAACTGCCTCGCTTCGCACTGTTCCGACGGGCGGATCTGCATACATTCGTCATGATGTGTCCGCAACCGCAGGGCTCCCGCGGCCCGCGCCGATCGTCCGACAAACACCACCCGAAGGACCCAATGGGAAAGGGGCGCCCCGGAAACCCGGGACGCCCCTTCTGATCAGCGCGTTGTCTGACCTGGTGCGGTGGGTGTGGGATTTGAACCCACGGTGACTTGCGCCACGACGGTTTTCAAGACCGTTCCCTTAGGCCGCTCGGGCAACCCACCTGGCCGGTACAGAGTACCGGGAGGTGGGAGGCGGTGGCGTCAGGAATTCTGCGCCTTGTCGTAGGCGGCCTTCGCCTCGTTGCCGAAGTACGGGCCGAACATCCGGTTCGGGAGGAAGACGTAGCCGAAGCTGTTCACCGAGACCTGGGTGCCCAGGCCCGTGGTCTCGTTGAAGTCCTGGAACCAGGGGCCACCGCTGGAACCGCCGGTCATGTTGCAGGCCAGGCTGTGGTCCTTGGTCAGCAGGAAGTCCCTGCCACTGTTGCCGCTGCAGTAGACCAGCTTGCTGCCGTCGTACGGCGATGCGGCCGGGAAGCCGAAGGAGTACATCCGCTTGTTGTACCCGCCGTTGAAGAGGATGCCCTGGGCGCCGACGACCTGGCTGAGCTTCTGGCCGTTCTGCGGGGCGACGACCGCGAGGCCGACGTCCATGTTCATGTCCTCGCTGGCGGCCCACTGGTCCGTCGCGAAGGTCTTGGTGGCCGGCCACTGGCCGTAGGGCGCGTTGCCGTTGTCGTACGCCGGCACGAAGACCCAGTTGGTGTGCCAGGCGCCCTGGTACTTCACGCAGTGGCCGGCGGTCATCACCGTGCTGCCGTTGGCGCTGGTGACGGAGTCACCGGAGCAGGATGCGGTCCGGTCGCCGAGGGTGAAGAAGACACGGCCGGAGGTCTTCACCACGGCGCCGCCGCCCGTCCAGGCACCTCCCGCCTGCGGGAAGGCCGTCGGGGACACCGCGGTGGAGGCGGGGACGGAAACCGGGGCGGAGGCGGAGGCGGGGGTCGGAGCGATCAGCGTGGGCCGGTCCGCGGTCGTGACCGGCGTCCGGCCGGCCCCCGGCACCGCCGCCACGTCCAGCGGGACGGCGCTGCGCATCCGCTCGGCGGTCCAGAAGCCCGGGGTGTGCTGCTGCCGGAACGAGGCCGGGGATTCGGCGGCGGCGGAGGGGGTGGCCGCCGTCAGGGCGCCTGCGATCAGGGCGCCTGCCGCCAGGAGGACCGATGCTGCCGTGCGATGACGATTCACGCATGACTCCTTCTGCCGTGCCCGGTCCCGTCGAACCGGACAGGGTGGGGGTGAAGAGCTGTCGGTGCGGATCGGCCGCAGGGTCGCACGCGCGGCACGAGAAGTCAGGAGACGGCTGGAACGTTCGGTCGGTTCAGGCCAGGATTTGGCCAACTCCCGCCCCTGGGGCCGCTCGTCCGCACCTCCCGCCCCTCACCATCCCTTCCCTCATACGGTCATCAGCACGCCCGCGTACGAAACCCCGGCCACTACCAGCCACGCCCCGAGCCCCAACACGGCGGCCCGCCCGCCGGTCCGGGCCATGGAGCGGAGGTCCACCGCGCTGCCGAGCCCGAACAGGGCGGTGGCCAGCAGGAGTTCCTGCAGCGTGTGCGCCCACTCCAGGGCAGCCTCGGGCAGCACACCAGTGGCGCGCAGGGCGACCGCGGCCAGGAAACCGGCTACGAACAGCGGCACGGGAGCCGGGCGGCGCCCGGAAGCCGTGCGCTCGCCCCGACGCCGGGCCCGCAGCGCGAAGGCCACGGCCGCCACCAGCGGAGCGAGCAGCGCCACCCGCATCAGCTTGACCACGACGGCTTCCCCGAGCGAGCCGGGTCCCGCGGTCTGCGCGGTCGCCACCACCTGTCCGACGTCGTGGACGCTCGCGCCGACCCAACGCCCGAACGCCACGTCGGAGAGCCCGAGCGGATCCTGGAGCAGCGGGAGGACGGCGATGGCCAGCGTGCCGCACAGGGTCACCAGCGCGGCCGAGGCGGCCACGTCCTCCTCGTCGCTGCCGGACACCTGGCTCACTGCACCGATCGCCGAGGCACCGCAGATCGAGTAGCCGGTGGCGATCAGCAGCGGCTGGTCGCCCGGCAGGCCGAGCCGCCGGCCCAGCCAGAGCGTTCCGACGAAGGTCGCCGCGACCACGCCCGCCACCATGGCCACGGTGGCCCAGCCCAGTCCGAGGACCTGTTCCAGGCCCAGGCCCAGGCCGAGCAGCACGATGCCGATCCGCATCAGCCGCCGCCCGGCCAACGAGAGGCCCGGGCGGGCGACCCCGCGCACGGTGTCCCGCAGGCCGGGGAGGTGGGCCGCCCCGATGCCCAGCACCACCGATGCGGTCAGCATCGGGATCCCGGGCAGCAGCCGGTGTATGCACCACGCCAGGGCGACGCCGACGGCCGCCAGCCCCAATCCCGGCCAGGAAGAAGATGTTTCACGTGAAACCGGGCGCGCCGGTGCGCTTCCCGCCGGGCGCACCGGGCGGTTGAGCAGCGCCATCAGTCGGCGGGGAGCGTGTAGACGCGGCGCACGCTGCTGCCCAGTCGGACGACGTCGGCTCCGTAGACGTGGATCGATATCGCCTTGGTGGTACAGGAGTTGCGCACCTTGTGGATGTCGCCGGGCGGGGCGAACCCGCAGACGTCACCGACCCCGTTGACCACGGCCTCGGTGGCCACCAGCCGGGCGCCGGACGTCGCGGTGGCGGGTGCGAGCCGGTAGCGGAGCTCGCTCTCCTCACCCTCGTGCACGCCGGCCACGCACCAGGAGACGTGGTCGTGGATCGCGGTCTCCTGACCGGGCAGCCACACCAGCGCCACCACGGAGAAGCTGCCGTCCGGCTCCGCGTGCAGGACGTGCTGCCGATACCGGTCGGGGCTGCCCTCGCACTGCTCGGGCATGAGCAGGTCGGGCGTGCTCAGGTGCGGGGCGAGTCGTTCGCCGACGAGGTAGGCGGTCAGGTCGGGGGCGAGCCCCCGGTCCACGACCGTGCGGATCTCCTGGACGAGGGCGGCCATCCTCGCAGTCGTACGGGCCGGCGTCGTGGTGGTCATAGGGGCAGCGTCGAACAGCTCACCCATCACGTCCAACGACAGTTTTCACCTGAAACTGCAAGCAGCGCTTATGGATTGCAGTGGTGGAGATCAGCAGGGTCAGCAGCCGACACGGTTCGAGGCCACCAGCTTGAGCGCGTCCAGCACCACGGCCGTCGCCGGTATTCGCAGGTGGTCGCGGTACACGTACGCCGAGATGTGCCGGCGCGCGTCCGGCTGGAGCGGCCGCCCACAGACCCGGGTCAGGGAGAGGGAGGGCAGCACCAAGGCGGGCATCATCGCCACGCCGAGCCCCTGCCCGACCATGCTCTGCACCACCAGGTTGTCGTCCGAGGCGAACCTGATGTCGGGGACGAAGCCCAGCTCGGAGCACTCGTGCAGCAGGTTGGCACGGCAGCGCGGGCAGCCCGCGATCCACCGCTCCTCTGCGAGATCGGCCAGGTGCACGGCCCGGCGCCGGGCTAGTTGGTGCCCGTTCGGGAGCAGGACGGTGAGCTGGTCCTCCAGCAGCCTGACCTCGACGACCTCCTCGGGAACCTCCTCGTGCAGCCCCGGGTAGGTGAAAGCCAGGGTGATGTCGCACTGCCCGCGTTCCAGCCGCTGCAGCGATTCCGGGGGCTCCCCGTCCAGCAGCTCGACCTGGATGCCCGGGTGGTCCTTGGCCAGGCTGCTCAGGGCCTCGGGAACGAGGGTGGCGTTGGCGCTGGGGAAGCCGCACAGGCGTACCCGCCCGGTGCGCAGACGGGCGTGCGCCTTCATCTGGGCTTCGGCGGCGGAGAGACTGCCGAGGATGGACTCGGCGTGCCGGGCCAGGGATTTTCCGGCCTCGGTGAGCTGCATCCGGCGGCCGACCCGGGTGAACAGTGGCGTGCCGACGGCGCGTTCGAGCGCCTTCATCTGTTGGGTGATCGCGGGCTGCGTGTACCCGAGGGCGCGCGCGGCCGCCGAGTAGGAACCGGAGGCCACGACTTCGTGGAATGTACGTATGTGCCGCGAATCGAACACACCGGAAGCATAAGCGGACGTTGGGAGGGGCCGTAGGCGGAATCCCGCCCGCGGCCCCTCGCCGTTCCAGCCAGCAGACCTGACCGGCGGCCCGGCCGTGCGGCTGCCGGCCGTAGCTGCCGGCCGTGGCTGCCGGCCGTGGCTGCCGGCCGTGGCTGCCGGCCGTGGCTGCCGGCCGTGGCTGCCGGTGCTACTTGTCGCCGACGCGCGAGCCGAGGGTGATGTCCACGGTGTTCGGCTTGCCGTTGCGCAGGTAGGTCAGTTTCACGACGTCGCCCGGCTTGTGCGTCCAAATCTCGCTGATGAGGGTCGGGCCGCTGTCGATCGGTCGGTCGCCGAAGCGGGTGATGATGTCACCGGGCTGGAGGCCGGCCTTGCCTGCCGGGCCGTTGGGGTCGACCAGCTCGTTGGCCGGCGCGCCCTGCTCGGAAATCTTGGCGCCGTCGACCTTGGACTGGAGGTCCACGGAGACGGAGATGACCGGGTAGACCGGCTTGCCCGTCTTGATCAGCGACTCGGCGACGTTCTTCGCCTGGTTGATCGGAATGGCGAAGCCGAGGCCGATCGAACCGGCCTGGCCGCCGCCGAAACCGCCGCCGCCGGCGGACTGGATGGCGGAGTTGATGCCGATGACCGCGCCACGACCGTCGAGCAGCGGACCGCCCGAGTTGCCGGGGTTGATCGAGGCGTCCGTCTGCAGGGCGCTCATGTACGAGTTCTTGCTGCCGGAGCCGTCACCCGAGGCCACCGGGCGGTCCTTGGCGCTGACGATGCCGGTGGTGACCGTGTTGGACAGGCCGAAGGGGGCGCCGATCGCAATGGTCGGGTCACCGACCGCGACCTTGTCGGAGTCGCCGAGCGGCAGCGGCTTGAGGCCGGACGGCGGGTTCTTCAGCTTGAGCACGGCCACGTCGTAGCCCTGGGCCCGGCCCACGACCTCGGCCTCGAACTTCTTGCCGTCGGAGAACGTCGCGGAGACCTTGCCGCCGTTCGCGGCGGAGGCCACCACGTGGTTGTTGGTGAGGATGTGCCCCTGCTGGTCGTAGACGAATCCGGTGCCGGTGCCGCCCTCGCCGTCGCCCGCGGAGGCCTGGATGGTGACGACGCTGGGCAGCGCGGTCGCGGCCAAACCGGCGATGGAGCCGGGTTCGCGCTTGAGGTCCTTCGGCGTGTTGCCGGCGGTGATCGTCGTCGAGCCGAAACCGTCGCTCTTGCGCTCCGCCGCCCAGTAGCCGAGGCCGCCGCCGACGCCGCCCGCGAGCAGGGCCGCCACGAGCACGGCGGCGATCAAGCCGCCGCGGCCCTTCGGCTTGGCCGGGGGGACGCCGTCGGCCAGGGGGGCGCCCCAGCCGGTGCCGTGGCCGCCGCCCGCGCCGTACGCCGGGACCGCCGGCGGCGCGGGAGGCCAGCCCTCGGCGCCGTACGCAGCGGCGGCGGGAGCCGGGGCGGGGTGCGGTGCGCCGTGCGGCGCGGCGGGCTGTGCGTACCCCGGCGCCGGAGCCTGGTGTGGGGCGGGCGGGATGTGCTGGGGGGGCTCGGTGCCGGGCGCCGGCGTCGGCGGCAGCTGCTGGGTCACGGGCTCGGCGGGGAAGGCGGCGGGCGCCGCGGCCGCGGCGCGCTCGGTCGCGGCCGGAGCCGGGGCCGGGGCCGGGGCGGTCGCCGGAACCGGAGGGACGGTGGCCGTAGGAGCGTCCGCGCCGGCGCTGGCGGGGGCCTGGGGCGGGGCCGGCGCAGCCGCCGGCTCCGAGTGGGCAGCGGAACCGGGAGCGGCCACCGGGTGTGCCGACGGGGCCGCGGGGGGCGTCGGGGCCGCGGTTCCCTCGTTCTCGGTGCTCACAGCGCTCTCTCCTCGTCACACACGGCTACACACAACTGACGTTCCGGCCCGACTGAACGTTCGACGTGCCGTACAAGTTCCTGGGGAAAGCGTTCCCCATCACCCGTCAGAGCACTGTAAGCCGGACCTGTGCGTCACCCCATTCTTTATGTCTGGCATTTCGGTCACACCCCCGCGGCCGAAGCCCTCCGTCCAGAGCCTCCCCGGTGGCACCATGACCCGGTGACCCACGTTACGCCGCACCCGATCCAGGTCGTCGCCCACCGCGGCGCTTCGGAAGATGCCCCCGAGCACACGCTGGCCGCCTACCGCAGGGCCATCGAGGACGGCGCGGACGCCCTGGAATGCGACGTCCGGCTCACCGCCGACGGCCATCTGGTGCTGGTCCACGACCGCCGGGTCAACCGCACCTCCAACGGCCGCGGCGCCGTCTCCGCCCTGGAACTGGCCGATCTCGCGGCCCTCGACTTCGGCTCGTGGAAGGACCGCGAGGAGTCCCCCGACTGGGACGCCGACCCCGAGCGGACCGCGGTCCTCACCCTGGAGCGACTGCTGGAGCTGGTCTCCGACGCCGGGCGACCCATACCGCTCGCGGTCGAGACGAAGCACCCGACCCGCTGGGCCGGACAGGTGGAGGAGCGCCTCCTCTTCCTCCTCAAGCGGTTCGGCCTGGACACGCCGCCCGCAGAGGGTCCGCACCCGGTCCGCGTCATGAGCTTCTCCGCCCGTTCCCTGCACCGGGTGCGGGCCGCCGCGCCGACGATCCCGACCGTCTACCTGATGCAGTTCGTGTCCCCGCGGATGCGCGACGGGCGGCTCCCGGCCGGCGTGCGGATCGCGGGCCCGGGCATGAGGATCGTGCGCAACAACCCCGGCTACATCCGCAGGCTGCAGGATGCGGGCCACTCCGTGCACGTGTGGACCGTAAACGAACCCGAGGACGTTCAGCTCTGCGCTGATCTGGGTGTGGAAGCGATCATCACGAACAGACCGCGACAGGTTCTGTCACAACTCGGACGCTGACGTCCCCTTTTGCCCAGCCGCCCCGCGGGACCCGTTGGTGACAGGGTGTGCCCCGGCGCATTCGCTCCGGAGTCGATGGTCATGAATGCGTCAGAGGGCTCCGGTTCGTCGGTTTCCGGTCCGGGCCGTTGGGGCATCCAGACGATGGCGTGGGGCTAAGGAGGTTCCGGGGGTGGCGTTGGTGGTGGCACAAGAAGTGCCCACGTCGTCGTGCATGGACGTACGCCATGGTCCTGCGGGCGTAGGCGAGGCGCGGCACCGGATGCGCGAGCAGTTGCGCATCAGCGGGGTGTCCGAATCGGTCGTGGACGACGCCGTATTGATCCTTTCCGAACTGCTCAGCAACGCCTGCCGGCACGGCAGACCGCTGGGCGCGGGGGAGATCGGCGACGGAGAGGTACGCGCCGCGTGGCGCATCGACATGGCGGGGCGACTGACGGTCGAGGTCACGGACGGGGGCGGTCCCACCCGCCCGGTTCCGGCCACGCCCTCCGTCACCGCGCACGGCGGTCGGGGGCTGAACATCATCAGCGCCCTCGCACAGGACTGGGGGGTCCGGGACGGAGCGGCGGGCGAGGTCACCGTCTGGGTGATCGTCGCATGCGGGCCCCGTCATGCGGATTTTGCTACGCGCGTTGCGCCCCCGGTCCTCGACTTCAGCGCCGCCTTCGACGATTTCGAGCCCTGACTCCGGGCTCCGTGACCCGGGGAACCGTGAACCCGGATCCCGGACACGGATCCCGGACACCGATCCCGGACACGGATCCTGACCGACCTCGACCGACCCGACCGCGGCGACCGTTCCGACTGCGGCGCTCGCATCAGCAGCCATCGGTACGACCATCAGAACAGCATCCCTACGCGCGACCGACGCGGAACGCACACCGCCCGCGCTCCCGGCCGCACTCCACCGGTTGCGGCGATAGGAACGGCTAGGCTCGGCCCAGACGCAACAGCCGTACCGCCGCAAACGGGAGACACCCACGATGGCCAAGAAGCGCCCCGCAGCCAAGACTGCAAAGCCGCAGCTCCAGAACGGGGAGATCCCGGTGGTGGGCGCGCGGGAGCCCTGCCCCTGCGGATCCGGGCGCCGCTACAAGGCCTGCCACGGCGCGGCCGCCGCGCACGCCGCCACCGCGCACGTGCAGCGCCCCTTCGAGGGCCTGCCCGGCGAATGCGACTGGGTGGCTCTGCGCGAGCTCGTGCCGGCGGCCACCATCCCGCTGACGCTCAGGGGCGGCCTGCCCGAGGGCGTCCCCTCCGTCACCCTGGTGACCGTACTGCCCATGGCCTGGCCGGCGCTGCGCCGCGAGGACGGCTCCGTCCTGCTCGCCCTGCAGAACGACTCGACCACCGGGGACCTCGCCCGGGACATGGCCGACACCCTGGAGCGCGCCCTGACCACGGAACCGGGCAATCCGGTCCCGGCCCGCCGGGTCCCCGCCGAGGGTCCGCGACTTCAGGATCTCCTGGACACGGACGGCGTTTTCGAGCCGGTTGTGCACAGCGGCTTCGAATTCTGGATTCCGGATGCGGAGACGGCCCAGAACGCATCCCCGGAGATCGCCGCCTCGCTGGAGCGCGCCAACGCCGCCGCCATCCCCACGGTCAAGCTGGCGAGCGTGGAAGCGGCCTACTGGTGCGAGACCCCGGACAAGAACCACCTGCGCTGGGTCATGCCGCACGCCGAGGAGAAGCTGCTCGACGCCCTGGCCCGGCTGCACGCGGCGGGCGCCTCCTCACTCGGCGAGGGCACCAAGCTGGTCGGCTCCTTCCGGGCGCACGGCCTGGTGGTCCCGGTCTGGGACCTGCCCACCGGCATGACCGCCGACGACGTGGAGAAGCCGGCCGCCGAATTCGCAGAGCGCCTGGCCACGGCGCTGGCGTCGGACGTGCCGCTGACCACGGAGGAGCGCCGGGCCCGTGGCGGGCTCACCAACCGCCAGATCACGCTCAGCTGATCGTCGCGGCGCCCGCAGGAGCGGTGACCGCGGTCACAACTCCCGCTAATCGTCTGCAAATCGGTGTCTGAATATCAGAGATCGAATTTGCGAACAGGCGATCTCTTGTTACCGTTCTTGTAGCCCGGTCGCTGGTGCATCCCCCGTCGCCAGCGACCGGGCCCTTCCATTTCCCGGGCGGCTCAACCCTTGTCCGCTGTCGGTGAGTTGCTCCCGGACCGCAGCAGCAGCCGCCCTTCCTCACCCGGAACTGCAAACTCCGCAACGGCCGAGTAGCCGTCCTGGGGTCCGGCCGAGGCCTCCCGCGGCGTCTCGCACAGGCCGGGCTCGTCCCCCGCGCCGACCACGCAGCGGATCTGCACCGTCCGCCCGGCGGGCCCCATGAGCGTCAGCACGGCGTCCAGAGCGCGGCCGCCGGTGTTGCGGAAGTAGCTGCGGCCCCAGGTCCGCCCGTCGGCGCTCAGGACACAGGTCTGCGCCTCCAGCCCCTGGGCCGACGAGAGTTCGGGGCCGCACCGGGAGTCCGTACGCGGCTGCTGCGACGGACCCGGCCGGGCCGATGCGCCCTGCCCCGACCCGCCTTCGCCCGCCGCACCGGACCGTGCGGTCGAGGGCGACGGCGTACGGGACGGGCCCGACGGCGGATCGGCAAACCCGAGGGCGGAGAGGAGCCCGCCGCCTTTTCCGTCGTCCTGACCGGCGAAATCCGGTCCGGCGATCGCTCCGGCCAGCGGGAGTGACAAGATGATCAGCACACCGGCGCCGATACCGATCAAGCGGAGATTCATTCGGCGAAGATAGCGACGTGGGAATGGGCCCCGGAGATCCCCGCGCCCAATTCCCTTGGAAACGCGTCGCATCGACACCCGTACGAGTGAAGGGCCGTGCCGGTGGAACCGCCCCCGCCCGGGCCCCGGCAGGAGCCCGGCTGCCGGACCTCGGCTACCGGACCTCAACTACGGCTGACGGAGTCCGTTCCCCGACAGCCCGCCGTCAATAGGCGAGCCGGCTGCCGCCGCCGGAGGCCCCGCTGCTCGCCTCGACCAACGCGTCCACCACGGCCTCGACCTCCGGCAGCCACGGGCTCCCGGAGCCTGCGGGCTCCCGCTCCCACCACACCTGTACGCCGCCGCACGAGGGGGAGGGCGGGAGCAGGAGATAGCCGCCCTCGCCGTGGAAGCGCAGCGCGGAAGGGACGTGGTCCTTGGCGTAGAGGAGTTCGCCGAGCCGTTCCAGCGAGTACGGCGCCACCAGCAGCGACCAGCGCGTGGGCGTGGCCACGATCGGGCCGAGCCGCAGCCCCTGCGCCTCCAGCCGTACGACGGCCTGCGCGGCCGCGGCGGCGGGCAGGCTCACCGCGCACGGCGCGGAGCCGCCGGTGGCGAGCAGGACGGGGGCGGCGGGGCGGACGGTCCACCACCAGGCCACCATCCGGGGGTCGGTGGTGGCCGCGAGCAGTCCCGGGTCGAAGGGGTGGGCGCCGGGGACGGGGCAGTCGGGATCGGGGCAGGCACAGCGGTCGGCGGCGTCGGGTCCGCAGCGGCCGATGCCCGGGAGGACGGGCCACCGCCGCCCGGTGGCACAGGCCAGCGCCGCGTCGCGCAGTGCCGGGTCGGGGAGCGTCGTGTCGGGGAGCGTCGCGCCGGGGAGCGTCGCGCCGGGAAATGCCTGGTCGCCGCTCTGGGCCGGGGCGGGCCGGAGGGTTTTCAGGCGGTTGCGGAGCCGCTGGAGACGCCTTCCGAGGATCTCGCGCATGAGCGCTCGTTCCTTTCCTTGAACGCCGAGGGCCACATCACACCATGTAAGCGGTGCCTCACCACACGTACACGTTTCGCGTCACTGTCCGCCAGAAGCAGGTTCACACGGTTCGTGCAGTTTTCTTACGGGTCCATGAAACGTCCGGCGGGGCGGAACGCGACCCGCGCCGGCACCGAGACCGGCTGCCGCCGCTAAGGACGACGGCCCCTGCCGGGCGGTTCCCGGCGGATGCCGGGCTGCACCAACTGCCCCCGGGCATCACTGAGTACGTACCCGAGGCCACTTCGGCGCCCGCTCAGTCGATCGCAAAAACCGTCCGCTTCCCGCTTTTTCCAGCCAAGTTCTAGCCCTGGCTGGACCGTGAGTTGCCGTCTCACGGACACCAGGATTCCCAGCCGGACAATGCTGGACATCGATCCTCGTGTGCGTGTAGATGTGGATTCATTGATGGCGGCGCAGCACGATCTGGGGGTTTGCGATGCTATATGGCGAATCGCACCAGGTGGAAAGGCGGACGCCATGAGCGCCCCGCATCTGCCGAAAGTGGCTGGAATGGATCCAGCAGTTGCAGCGGTCCCGCACACTACGGCATCCACACCCGTCCTGACCTCCCCCGTCCCCGCCGAGGCCCCCGCGCCCAACACCCTCATCCAGGACCGCCTCGCAGGCATGGTCTCCGACCTGACCACCCTCCACGAACTCACCGAACGCCTCGCCCGCGCCAGTGAGCTGGAGTCCTCCCTCCAGGAATTCCTGCGCGCCGGAGCCGCACTCGTCGGTGCCCGCCGCGGCCTGATCGTCCTGGAACCCTCCGACGGACTCGGTCCCACGACCACCATCGGCCTCGGCCTCGGCCGCGCCGACCTCGGGCACATCGAGACCGTCCCGCGCTCCGCGACCTCGTACGGCCGCATCCTGGACGGGCTCCCCGACGCACGCGGCGGCTCCGAGGTCCTTCCCGATCCCGACGCCGCCCCCGGCATCGGCGGGTACGGAGCTCCCGTCGACCCCCGGCACCGCGAGGTCGCCACCCGGCTCGGCTACGCCGCCAGCTACGCCCTGCCCCTCACCGCCGAGGCCACCGGTCGACTCGGCGCCGCCGTCTGGCTGTACGACGAGCCCGCCGAGCCGAGCGACCGCCAGCGCGACGTCGTCGGCCTCTACGTCCGCCACGCCGCCGAGCACCTGGCCCGGATGCTGGAGGTGGAACGGTCCCGCAGCCGCCTCGCCACGGTCGCCGAGGAACTGCTGCCCAGCAGGCTCCCCCGGATCCCCGGCGTCCAGCTCGCCGCCCGCCACCACCCCGGGCCGCGCGGCGGCGGCGAGTGGTACGACGCGCTCCCGCTGCCGGAGGGCGCCCTGGGGCTGGCGGTCGGCTCCGTCACCGGCGCGGGCCCCAGCGCCCTCGCCGCCATGGGCCGGCTGCGGGCTTCCCTGCGGGCGTACGCCGTGATGGAGGGCGAGGATCCGGTCGCGGTCCTGTCCGACCTCGAACTGTTGCTGCGCCTCACCGAGCCGGCGCGCTGCGCGACCGCGCTCTTCGCCTACTGCGAGCCCGCCCGGCGCAAGATCCTCCTGGCGGGGGCGGGGCACACGCCGCCACTGGTGACCGGGGAGCGGCGCACCGAGTACGTGGAGACCTCGCTCTCCGCACCCCTCGGAATGCTGTCCTGTTGGGAGGCGCCCAGCGTGGAGATCGAGCCTGCACCAGGAGAAACGGTGCTGCTGTACACCGACGGGCTGCTGCGCCGCATCGGCGAGCCGATGGACCGGGCCTACGCACGGCTGCACGCCGCTGCGGCGGGAGCCCCCCGCGGAGTCCGCGACGACCCTGCGGCGTTGTGCGACCACGTCCTGCGCGCGGTCCTGCCCGAAGGGGACCCGGCGCTGGGCGGCCCGGTACCCGCGGCGTCCCCCGCGCGCACCTCGGCCGCCGCACCCTCCGCCGCCGGGGGCCGCAAGTCGGAAGAAAGGGAGGACCTAGTCCTCCTCGCTGCCCGATTTGACTGATTCATCACAGCCGTCCCCGGGCGTCTTCCCCTCGCACATACGATGGATACGGTCCTTACCCGGTCCTGTCGTAGCTGTCGTAGCTGAGGAGAAGACGTGGCTGACGAGCTCACCCCGGAGACCCCGGAAGAAGAGCAGCCCAAGAAGACGCCCAAGCAGCGCAAGAACGGGCTGTACCCGGCCGTCAGCGACGAGCTCGCCGAGAGCATGCGCACCGGCTGGGCCGACACCGAGCTCCACGGCCTCGAGCCCATCGCCCAAGCCGCGCACACCGCAGCCCGCCGCGAGACCCTGTCCGCGCGCTTCCCGGGCGAGCGCCTCGTCGTGCCCGCCGGCCGGCTGAAGATCCGCTCGAACGACACCGAGTACCCCTTCCGGGCCGCGACCGAGTACGTGTACCTCACCGGCGACCAGACCGAGAACGGCGTCCTGGTCCTGGAGCCGGCCGGCGAGGGCGGCCACACGGCCACCCTCTACCTGCTGCCCCGCTCCAACCGTGAGAACGGCGAGTTCTGGCTCTCCGGCCAGGGCGAGCTGTGGGTGGGCCGGCGTCACTCCCTCGCCGAGGCCGAGCAGCTCCTGGGCATTCCGGTCAAGGACGTCCGCGAGCTCCCCGACGCCCTCACCGAGGCCACCGGCCCGGTGCGCGTCGTGCGCGGTCACGACCCCGTCATCGAGAAGGCCCTGACCGACAAGATCACCGCCGAGCGCGACGAGGAGCTGCGCGTCCACCTCTCCGAGGCCCGCGTGGTGAAGGACGAGTTCGAGATCGGCGAGCTGCAGAAGGCCGTCGACTCCACCGTCCGCGGCTTCGAGGACGTCGTGAAGGTCCTCGACAAGGCCGAGGCCACCTCCGAGCGCTACATCGAGGGCACCTTCTTCCTGCGCGCCCGGGTCGAGGGCAACGACGTCGGCTACGGCTCCATCTGCGCCGCCGGCCCGCACGCCTGCACCCTCCACTGGGTCCGCAACGACGGCCCCGTCCGCTCCGGCGACCTGCTCCTGCTCGACGCCGGTGTGGAGACCCACTCCCTCTACACCGCCGACGTCACCCGCACGCTGCCGATCAGCGGCACGTACACGGACATCCAGCGCAAGATCTACGACGCGGTGTACGAGTCCCAGGAGGCCGGCATCGCCGCGGTCAAGCCGGGCGCGAAGTTCCGCGACTTCCACGACGCCGCCCAGCACGTGCTGGCCGAGAAGCTCGTGGAGTGGGGCCTGCTGGAAGGCCCGGTCGAGCGCGTCCTGGAGCTGGGCCTGCAGCGCCGCTGGACCCTGCACGGCACCGGCCACATGCTCGGCATGGACGTCCACGACTGCGCCGCCGCACGCACCGAGGCGTACGTCGACGGCACGCTGGAGCCGGGCATGTGCCTGACCGTCGAGCCGGGCCTGTACTTCCAGGCCGACGACCTGACGGTGCCCGAGGAGTACCGGGGCATCGGCGTCCGCATCGAGGACGACATCCTGGTCACCGAGGACGGCAACCGGAACCTGTCGGACGGCCTGCCGCGCGCCTCCGCCGACGTCGAGGCCTGGATGGCCCGGCTGAAGGGCTGACGGCCGCCGAAAGGCCACCGGCCACCGGCCACCGGCGTGCCCCGGATGGGCGGGACCTCCGTACGTACACGTACGGAGGTCCCGCCCGTCGGCGTATCACGAGGCCTGCAGCAGGGCCGCCCCCTCGCGCCACTTCAGGATCTTGTCGAAGCTGACCACCGCGCCGCTGCCCGGACGGTTGCGGAAGCGGACGTGGTCGGCGAGCTCCTCGATCAGCCACAGGCCGCGGCCGCTCTCGCACTCCGCGGGCAACGGATCCGGATCCCCCTGCAAGGCCGGGGGCCCCGCGGCCTCCGGGAACCCCGGGCCCGAGTCGGTCACCTCGATGCGGCAGCAGTCCCCGTCCAGGTACGCCGTGACGCGGTAACCCCCGCACGCCTCCGCGGCCGACTGCCCGTCGCGACCGGCAGCCGGTGCGGGCCCGCCGTGCTCCACCGCATTGGCGCAGGCCTCGCTCAGGGCCACCGACAGGTCGAAGGAGATGTCCGGATCCACCCCCGCGGTCTCCATCGTCCTCAGCAGCAGTCGCCTGGCGAGCGGCACGCTCGCGGCTTCGCGCCTCAACTGGAGAGACCACCAGATGCTCATACGGTTACCTATTGCCACCCCCGGCGCACCGTAAGCACCCGACGACCCCCACGGCCCTCATTCGGCCGATGCGGCACGCCGGGGCCGCCGTGTATGGCAGTGCGATGGACGCATGAGATGAACAGGCCGCAGAGCGGGCACTCGCGACCTTCCGGACCTGCCGTATGCGCGGTTACGGCGCAGTGCGATGATGACCCGGCCATGACTGTCCCCCATGCGACGTCCGCCGGAGTCGGCCTCCGGCTGATCCGGGCCGCGGTGTTCACCGCGGTCTGCGTCGTGCTGTCCGCGGCCGGTCATGCGCTGGCGTCCTGCGCCCCCGTGCCCTGGTGGGCTCTGGTCATCGGCTTCCTGACCGTGTTCGCGGTCACCGCCCTGCTCGCGGGGCGGCGGCGCTCGCTGCGCGGCCTCGCCGCCGGGCTCGCCGCCGGCCAGCTCGGACTGCACACGGTGTTCGGCCTCGCCCAGCACCACACCGCCGCCGCCACCGAGGCGCGCAACGCAGCCGACACCTCGCTCGCGGAACTCGCCGCGCAGCTCGTGTGCGGGGGCAACTCCGTCCCGCCCGGGCCGGCCGACGCCCGGCGGATCCTGGAGGCCGCCGGACTGGATCCGGCCGCCCTCGCCGCCCAGGCCGAGGCGCAGGCCCACACCGGCCACGCCCACCTGGTCCGGGCCGCCACCGAGCCGGCCACCGGCCTGCTCAGCCCCGGCATGTTCGCCGGCCACCTGCTGGCGGCACTCGCCGCGGCCTGGCTGCTCGGCCGCGGCGACGCCGCCCTGTTCCGGCTCGTCGAGCTGTCCCGCAGCTCCGCCGAAGCCGGGCCGGTACGCCCGCTGCTTGCCGCGCTGGCCTTCGTGCGCGCATTCGGCGCCGGGCTCGCCCCGGCCCCCGCGGGCGGGCCGCAGCTCCCGCGTACCGCCGCCGAGCCCGCGGCGCCCACGGGCCGGGAAGCACTCCAGCACACGGTGATCAGGCGCGGGCCGCCCACGGCGCTCGCCCTCGCAGCCTGACGCGGCACCCTCCACCCCGGAGCACCGAGCACGGAGCACCCGGGCGGCGGTGCCGTGGAACCCGCGCGCCGGCGCGCGCGGCCACCGTCACCCCTGCCCTCTGGAGTTCCTCCCGCCATGAAGACCTCGCGCGTCTCCCTCGCCGCCGCCCTCGCCACCGGCTCCGTCCTCCTCCTGTCCGGCCCGGCCTCCGCCCACGTCAGCGTGCAGCCCGGCGAGGCGACCAAGGGCGGCTACGCCACCCTCGACTTCAAGGTGCCGAACGAGCGCGACAATGCCTCGACGACGCAGCTGGAGGTCAACTTCCCGACCGACCAGCCCCTGACGTCCGTCATGCCGCAGGACGTGCCGGGTTGGACCGTGACCGTCGAGAAGACCAAGCTCGACAAGCCGCTCACCGTCCACGGCAAGCAGATCAACGAGGCCGTCACCAAGGTCACCTGGAGCGGCGGCAAGATCGAGCCCGGCAAGTTCCAGCAGTTCCCCGTCTCCGTCGGCAAGCTGCCGGAGAACGCCGACCGGATGGTCTTCAAGGCGATCCAGACGTACGACAACAACGAGGTCGTCCGCTGGATCGAGGAGCCCAAGGAGGGGGCGGCCGAGCCGCAGACCCCGGCTCCCGTCCTGAAGCTGACCGCGGCCAAGGCCGGCGCCGCGCACCACGACGACGCCCAGAAGCCCGCCGACGCCGCGCACTCCGCCCAGGACGACCACACCGGGGCCGCTGCCGGAGGCGGCACCGACACGACCGCGCGTTCCCTCGGCGTCGCCGGGATCGTCATCGGCCTCGCCGGCGTCGCGTTCGGCATCTCCTCGCGCCGCCGCGCCTCCTGACCTGCCGCCCTCCAGGGGCGTATCCACACACCACAGCACCCGCGCGGCCGGACACCCCGTCCGGCAGCGCGTCAGCAACCAACCCGATTCCAGGGACACAACGCCATGCGCACCACACGTGTGACGGTCGCCGCCCTCGTGGCGGCGGCTGCGCTCACCCTCACCGCCTGCGACGGTGGGGACCACGCGAAGACCGACGGGGTCACGCAGATCACCGGCCAGTCCAAGGCCGGGGCCGCAACGGTCCTCGACCGCCCCTTCGACAAGCCGGAGCTCGTCCTCACGGACACCGGCGGCAAGCCGTGGAACCTGCGCGAGCAGACCCAGGGCAAGCCGACGCTCATCTACTTCGGCTACACCAACTGCCCCGACGTGTGCCCGCTGACGATGAGCAACATCGCCGTCGCCAGGAAGGCGCTCCCGAAGGCCGACCAGGAGAACCTCCGGGTCGTCTTCGTCACCACCGACCCCGAACGGGACACTCCCGAATCCCTCGGCGCGTGGCTCAAGGCCCAGGACCCGTCCTTCATCGGACTGACCGGGGACTTCGCCACCATCCAGGCCGCCGCGCGCACGCTCGGCATCGGCATCGACCCCGCCAAGAAGGAGGCCGACGGCAGCGTCGTCTCCATGCACGGCGCCCAGGTCATCGCGTTCTCGCCCAAGTCGAACGAGGGTTACCTCCTCTACGGCGAGAACACGACCGTCGACACCTACACCAAGGACCTGCCGAAGATCATCAAGGGAGAGAACCCGTGAACACCCGCACCACCCGCACCCTCGCCGCCGCGCTCTCCCTGACGGCAGCACTGGCCATATCCGGCTGCTCTTCCGACTCCGACGCCACCGGCGGCAAGCCGAAGATGACCGTCAGCGGCGGGTTCATGCCCGAACCGGTCAACGAGAAGATGGCCGGCGCCTTCATGGTCATCAAGAACGACTCCAAGACCGCCGACAAGCTCGTCGCCGTCACCAGCCCGCTCTCGGACGACATGCAGATCCACGAGACCAAGGACCAGAAGATGCAACAGGTCCCGTCCATGGACGTGCCGGCGAACGGTGAGCTCAAGCTGGTGCGCGGCGGCAACCACATCATGTTCATGGGGCTCAAGAACAAGCCGAAGGTCGGCGAGAAGGTCACCATCGAGCTGCGTTTCGAGAAGGCCGACCCGGTCAAGGTCGAACTGGATGTGAAGGACCGGACCCACCAGGCCCAGCACACCGAATCCCACTGACGCACTGACGGACCGAGGGACTGACACGCCATGACGGCCACCGCCCCCGCCCCCTCCACGGCCCGCGACCGGGCCGCGGCACTCCTGCCGCGGCTCGCGCTGGTCCTCGCAGCCCTGCTGGCGACCCTGTTCACCGCGGCCGCCCCGGCCACGGCACACGCCGCACTCACCGCGAGCGACCCCGAGGAAGGGGCGGTGGTCGCCACGGCTCCCGCCCAGGTCACCCTGTCCTTCTCGGAGCAGGTCGCCATGGGCGACGACTCGATCCGCGTCCTGGACCCGCAGGGCAAGCGCGTGGACACCGGCGAACTGCGCGACATGTGCAGCGGATCCACCGTCCGCTACGGCACCGCCCTGCACTCCGGCCTGCCCGACGGCACGTACACCGTCGCCTGGCAGGCCGTCTCCGCCGACAGCCATCCCATCTCCGGGGCCTTCACCTTCTCCGTCGGCGCCCCGTCGGCCACCAACGTCACCCTGCCCGAGCGGCAGGCCGGGGGCGGCCCCGTCGGCCTCGTGTACGGCATTGCCCGCTACGCCGCCTACGCGGGCTTCACGGTGCTGGTGGGCGGCTGTGCCTTCGTCCTGGCGTGCTGGCGGCGGGGCGCTGCACAGCGGCCGCTCCAGAAGCTCGTCCTGCGGGCCTGGGTGACGCTCACCGCGGCCACGCTGGTGATGCTGGTGCTGCGCACCCCGTACACCGGCTCCGGGGAGTTCGCCGACGCGTTCGACCTGGGCGGCCTCAAGGCCGTGCTGGAGACCAAGACCGGCGCCGCCCTGGTGTCGCGGCTGCTGCTGCTCGGAGCAGCCGCGCTCTTCATCGCCGTGCTCTTCGGCGCCTATGCGCGCCGACAGGCCGGCAGCAAGGTCGACGCGGAGGGCACGGAGGGCACGGAGGGGGCCGACGGCACGGGGGGCGCCGACGGCACGGACAAGGACACCGCCGACCTGTTCTTCGGCCTGTGCATCGGCGGCAGTGTGGTCGCCGCAGGCATCGCCGCAACGTGGGCCCTGTCGGAGCACGCGTCCACGGGCATCCAGACCGGTATCGCCATGCCCGTCGACATCCTGCACCTGCTGGCCGCGGCCGCCTGGCTCGGCGGACTGGCCGCCCTGCTCGTCGCCCTCCACAAGGTTCCCGGCATCGAGCGCGACGCCGTCCGGCGCTTCTCCCGGCTCGCGTTCGGCGCGGTCCTGGTCCTCGCCGTCTCGGGCACGTACCAGTCCTGGCGCCAGCTCGGCAGCTGGTCGGCTCTCACTGGGACCGAGTACGGACGGCTGCTGCTGCTGAAGGTCGGGCTCGTCGCCGTCCTGATCGGCATCGCCTACTTCTCCCGGGGCTGGACCGCGCGAATGGCCGAGGCGCCCGCCACTGAGCCCGCCAAGGCCGCTGCGGCTAGCGGCGTTCCCCGTGAGGCGCCGGGCGGTGTTTCACGTGAAACACCGGAGCCCGTTTCACGTGAAACACCGGCCTCCCCGGCCGAGGACCCGGAGGTCCCCGAGGACCGGGAGCGCGTCGCGCAGCTCGCCCGGCAACGGGCGGCCGTGCAGAACGCCCGCGAGCGTCAAGCCCGCGACGCCGACCCCCACCGGGCCGGCTTGCGCCGCTCCGTGCTCGCCGAGGCGGGCGTGGCCGTCGCGCTCCTCGCTGTGACCACCCTCCTGACCAGTACCGAGCCCGGACGCGCGGTCGCGCAGGAGACCGGTCGCGCAGCGGGCGCCACCACGGCGGTACCCGACCGCGCCGTCAAGATCACCTTGCCGTTCGACACCGGCGGTACGAAAGGCAAGGGCTCCGTCCGGCTCCAACTCGACCCCGGCCGGGTCGGGGCCAACACCCTCCACCTCTGGGTCGAGTCCCCCGACGGCAACCCCCTCGACATCCCTGAGATCAAGGTCGCGTTCACCCTGCCCGCCAAGGACATCGGCCCCCTGCCGCTCGTTCCCGAGCGCGCGGGCGCCGGACATTGGAGCGCCTCCGGTGTCCAGCTGCCGCTCGCCGGGGAGTGGCGGATCGACGTGACCGTCCGTACCTCCGAGATCGACCAGACGACCGTGCAGAAGACCGTGAAGATCGGCTGACCAGCGTGACCGAGAGCAACACCGACATCGCAATCTCCCGCCGCAAGCTGCTGGGCACCGTCGGCGCCGCCGGCGCCACAGGACTCGCCCTCGGCGGCACCGGCGGCGCGCTCGTGCAGTCCGCCCTGGCCGAGGGGCCGCCCGGGGCGGCCGGCGCGTCCAGCGGCGGCACCAGGCTGTCCGCGGTGGGCGCCACCCAGGTCGCGTTCCACGCCGACCGCCAGGCAGGCATCACGACACCACTCCAGGCCAAGGGCCATGTCCTCGCCTTCGACCTGGCCCCCGGCGCCGGCCGCAAGGAAGCCGCCGCCCTGATGCGCCGCTGGTCCGACACCGCCCGGCGGCTCATGGCGGGGGAGACCGCGCCGACGGCCGACACCGGCATCGCTCTGGACGCCGGGCCGTCCTCCCTGACGGTGACCTTCGGCTTCGGCCATTCCTTCTTCGAGCGCACCGGGCTCGCCGATCGCCGCCCCACCGCGCTGGACCCACTGCCGGAGTTTTCCGCCGACCGGCTCGACCCACAGCGCAGCAACGGCGACCTGTGGGTGCAGATCGGCGCCGACGACGGCCTCGTCGCCTTCCACGCGCTGCGCTCCCTCCAGAAGGACGCCGGGGAGGCCGCCCGCGTGCGCTGGCAGATGAACGGCTTCAACCGGTCCCCCGGCGCCACCGCCGCCCCGATGACCGCCCGCAACCTGATGGGCCAGGTCGACGGCACGAACAACCCGAAG
Source organism: Streptomyces sp. NPDC059851 (assembly GCF_042732005.1). Classification (NCBI taxonomy): domain Bacteria; kingdom Bacillati; phylum Actinomycetota; class Actinomycetes; order Kitasatosporales; family Streptomycetaceae; genus Streptomyces; species Streptomyces sp. NPDC059851. The sequence continues at coordinate 51,389 of NZ_JBHWJJ010000007.1, forward strand.
CCCTCACAGCCCGACTTCGACAAGCGGATCTTCGTGCCCGCCGGCGGGCCGGGGCCAGCCGAGCACGCATGGATGGGCGGGGGCTCGTACGCCGTCGTCCGGCGCATCCGGATGCTCCTGGACGAGTGGGACAAGCGGTCCCTCGCCCAGCAGGAGCAGGTCATAGGCCGGACCAAGGCCACGGGCGCACCACTCACGGGCGGCACGGAGACCAGCCGGATGGAGCTCGACAAGCTGGGCCCGGACGGCAAGCCCGTCATCCCGGCCAACGCCCACGCCCGGATCTCCGCCCCCGAACAGAACGGCGGGGCGGCCATGCTGCGGCGCCCCTTCTCGTTCCACGACGGGATCTCCGCCGATGGAGCCCCGGACGCCGGGCTGCTGTTCATCTGCTGGCAGGCCGATCCGTTGCGCGGCTTCGTACCCGTACAACGCAAGTTGGACCGGGGGGACGCCTTGTCGGAGTTCATCCGGCACGAGTCCAGTGGCCTGTACGCCGTGCCGCCCGGCCCGCGCGCCGGGGAGTACGTGGGGCAGCGCCTGCTCGAAGGGTGAACAACGCCCCTTGCGGCGGGTGCCCGGCATTAGGCTGATCGCATGTCGGCCACCCGCTTCACCTATCTCGGTCCCGAGGGCACGTTCACCGAAGCCGCCCTCCGCACACTGCCGGAAGCCGCGACCCGGGAGCTCGTCCCGATGGTGTCGGTGCCGGCCGCCCTGGACGCCGTGCGCAACGGGGAAGCGGCAGCCGCGCTGGTGCCGATCGAGAACTCGGTGGAGGGCGGTGTCACGGCCACCCTGGACGAGCTGGCCTCCGGTGAGCCGCTGATGATCTACCGCGAGGTCCTGCTGCCGATCTCCTTCGCACTGCTCGTGCGGCCCGGAACCGAGCTGTCGGACGTCAAGACCGTGACCGGGCACCCCGTCGCCCAGCCGCAGGTGCGGAACTGGCTGCGGGCGAACCTGCCCGACGCGGTGTGGGAATCGGCCGCGTCGAACGCCGATGGGGCCCGGCTGGTTCAGGAGGGCCGCTTCGACGCCGCCTTCGCGGGCGAGTTCGCGGCCGCCACCTACGGGCTCGTCCCGCTGGTCACCGAGATCCACGATGCGCAGAACGCCGAGACGCGGTTCGTGCTGGTCGGCCGGCCGGCCCGGCCCGCCGCGCCGACCGGCGCCGACAAGACCTCGGTCGTGCTGTGGCTCGGCGACGACCACCCCGGCGCACTGCTGGAGCTGCTCCAGGAGTTCGCCGTGCGGGGGGTCAACCTGATGCTGATCCAGTCCCGACCCACCGGTGAGGGCATCGGCAACTACTGCTTCGCGGTCGATGCCGAGGGCCATGTGTCCGACCGGCGGGTGAGCGAGGCTCTGATGGGGCTCAAGCGGACCTGCCCCCAGGTGCGGTTCCTCGGCTCGTACCCGCGGGCGGGGGTCACCCGCAGTGACGTGCGTCCTCCGCGGCCCGGGACGTCGGACGGCGACTTCACGGCTGCTTCCGACTGGCTGACCCGCTGCCTCGACGGCCGGCCGTAGGCCGCAGCGGCCGCGTCGGCGCCGTCCACCGCCCACAGAGTTATCCACAGGGTGAGGAGAAAACCTGTGGACTAGTCGACAGTCGGGAGCCGTCAGGTCGACAAATCGGCTCGCGACTCAGGTTTCGCGCGGAAGAGCGGACGGTGAACGGCGTCACCCGCGTATCACCGCCCAACTCTTTGGAGCGAGCCATTCCCACCCGAATGAGTGTGTGAGGGTGGTTTGAACCTTGAATCGCGATGGCCACCCAGTGGACGGGATTGATCTAATTCCGTGTCCACAGAGGCGGCGCACAGCCTGTGGACAACTCTGCGGGCTGGGCAATTCCTGTGGACAAGGCGGGGCTACCGGACCGCTGCCCGGCTGTCCGCATGCTGGGACCGCTGCCGCCCCGGGGAATCGCCGCTTTTTATCGCGGCGGGCGCCGCGGATGACTTCCGGCCAGCCGAGCAGAGTTTTCCATTCATGGCAATTGGGACAAAGCGACACGCAGCGTGATATCGGTGTGAGTCGCGGAAGCCCAGACCGGTAGCCTGGAGGAGTGATTGACCTTCGGCTGCTCCGTGAAGACCCTGACCGTGTCCGCGCCTCGCAGCGCGCCCGTGGAGAGGACGTCGAGCTCGTCGACGCCGTGCTCTCCGCCGACGAGCGCCGCAGGTCCTCCGGGATGCGTTTCGACGAACTGCGCAATGAGCAGAAGTCGCTCGGCAAGCTCATCCCCAAGGCCTCCCCGGAGGAGCGCGCGGAGCTGCTGAAGAAGGCCGAGCAGCTCAAGACCGACGTCAAGGCCGCCGAGGCCGAGCAGAACGAGGCTGACGAGGCCGCGCGGACCCTGCTCCTCAAGCTCGGCAACGTCGTCCACCCGGACGTCCCCGTCGGCGGCGAGGAGGACTTCACCGTCCTCGAGACGCACGGCACGATCCGCGACTTCGCCGCCGAGGGCTTCGAGCCCAAGGACCACCTGGAGCTCGGCGAGGCGCTGGGCGCCATCGACGTCGAGCGCGGCGCCAAGGTGTCGGGCTCCCGCTTCTACTACCTGACCGGCGTCGGCGCCCTGCTGGAGCTGGCCCTGGTCAACGCGGCGATCGCGCAGGCCACCGAGGCCGGGTTCATCCCGATGCTGACCCCGGCGCTGGTGCGCCCCCGGGCCATGGAGGGCACCGGCTTCCTCGGCCAGGCCGCCGAGAACGTCTACCACCTGGAGAAGGACGACTACTACCTGGTCGGCACCTCCGAGGTCCCGCTCGCCGCGTACCACATGGACGAGATCATCGACGCCGAGAAGCTGCCGCTGCGGTATGCCGGCTTCTCCCCGTGCTTCCGCCGCGAGGCCGGCACCTACGGCAAGGACACCCGCGGCATCTTCCGGGTCCACCAGTTCGACAAGGTCGAGATGTTCTCGTACGTCGCGCCGGAGGACGCCGAGGCCGAGCACGCCCGCCTCCTCGCCTGGGAGAAGCAGTGGTTGACCAGCCTGGAGCTGCCGTTCCAGGTGATCGACGTCGCGACCGGTGACCTGGGAGCCTCCGCCTCGCGCAAGTTCGACTGCGAGGCCTGGATCCCGACACAGGGCAAGTACCGCGAGCTCACCTCCGCCTCGAACTGCGACGGCTTCCAGGCCCGCCGTCTGTCGATCCGCTTCCGCGACGGCAAGAAGACCCAGCCGCTCGCGACGCTGAACGGCACGCTGTGCGCCGTGCCGCGCACGATCGTCGCGATCCTGGAGAACCACCAGCAGGCCGACGGCTCGGTCCGGGTCCCCGCCGCGCTCCGTCCGTACCTGGGCGGCCGCGAGGTCCTGGAGCCGGTCGCCAGGTGAGCCCGGCCCCGTTCCCGTACAAGCTCGTCGCGACCGATCTCGACGGCACGCTGCTGCGCAGCGACGACACCGTCTCGGAACGCACCCGGGAAGCGCTCACCGCGGCCACCGCGGCGGGCGCCGTCCACATCATCGTCACCGGCCGGGGCGTGCCCTGGACCCGGCGCGTGCTGGACGCCCTCGACTACCGGGGGATAGCGGTGTGCGGCCAGGGCGCGCAGGTCTACGACGCGGGAGCCCACCGGCTGCTGACCTCGGTGACGCTGGACCGGCAGTTGGCCGGCCTGGCGCTGTCGAAGCTGGAGGCCGAGGTGGGCCCACTGGCGCTGGCCGCCAGCCGTGACGGTGTGGACGGTGATGTGCTGTTCGGTCCCGGCTACCGGGTGCACGAGGGCCTGCCGGCCGTCTACCTGGAGGACACCGCCGCGGTGTGGGCGGCTCCACTGAACAAGCTGTACATCCAGCACCCGGAGCTAGACGACGACGACCTGGTCAGCGTGGCGCGTCAGACCGTTGGCTCGCTGGTCGACATCGTCATGGCCGGTCCGGGGATAGTGGAGATCCTGCCGCTCGGTCTGACCAAGGCCACCGGGCTCTCCCTGGCCGCGCGCCGGCTGGGGGTGAAAGCCGCCGAAACGATCGCCTTCGGCGACATGCCCAACGACATCCCGATGTTCGGCTGGGCGGCGCACGGTGTGGCGATGGCCAACGCCCATGCGGAGCTCAAGGCGGTGGCCGACGAGGTCACGACCTCCAACGAGGAGGACGGCATCGCGGTTGTGCTGGAGCGCCTGCTGGGCGCCGCGTAAAGCGCGGCCGGCGCAGGACGCGCACGTGCGAGGGTCCGGGGCAGCCCGCGCCGAACGGCGCGCTCGAAGTGGCCGCCCCGGACCTTTTGTTCTCCCCGCACCGCCCACTCTGCCCGGGGCGGTAGTCCCATACCAGTTATTTTCGGTGCCCCGCCCCTCGGCGGCGCCCTGGCGGGCTCTGGGTCATGTTTCACGTGAAACGTGCTCAGGACGGCTGCAGGGGGCGGGGTTCGACGGCGTGGACCGTGCTGTGCTCCACACGACTGTGCCCCGCGCGGCCTACTGCCGGGCGGGGCACAGGGTTCCTGGACCGGTCCGGGCCGGCTCCGGGGTCGTCCTACTCCTCGCCGGCGAGGGTGAGACGGCGCAGCTTCTGACCTGCGTACAGGGTGGCGCCGACGGTGACCACCGTCAGGAGGATGACCGCGGTGGGCAGGGCGACGGTGGCGTCGACGTAGCCCTCGCCGGCAACCTTTTCGGCCAGGGCCAGGGCCCACTGCTGGACGCTGAGGGTCTTGGCGCCAGAAACCAGGCTGCCGAAGAGCGACTCCCAGATCAGGGCGTAGACCAGCCCGAAGACCACCGCGTGCCGACTGACCGTGCCCAGCAGCAGGAACAGGGCGCTGTAGGCGATGGAGGCGACGAGCGCGGCGATGGTGTAGGCGACCGCGATCTGCTGGCCGTTGTTGTTGAGGATGAAGCCGGCGATCAACGTGGGGATGGCGGAGAAGGCCATCGTGACGGCGATCGCGACGATCAGCTTGGTCATGATGATCGTCGGCCGCTTCACCGGCTTGGACAGCAGGTAGACGATCGAGCCGTCGTCGATCTCCGGCCCGATGGCGCCGGTGCCGGCAATGACGCCGATCAGCGGGACCATCGTCGCGAGCGCGAAGCCGCCCAGCAGATCAGCAGCGATCTTGTCGTCCAGGCCCGTGAAGACGCGGACGGCCGCGGAGATGACGATCAGCATGGCGGGCAGCGCGAAGAGGATCAGCGCGCGGCGGCGGCCGAGCAGGGCGCGGTAAGTGAGCCGGGCCACGGTGGGGTTGTACATGGGTGCCAGCTCCTTCAGGCCGCGACGAGGTAGGAGAAGACCGACTCGAGGGACTCGTCGGAGGGCGAGACCGTGAGCAGCCGGATGCCGTGGGCACGGGCGAGCTGCGGCAGCAGCTCGGTGAAGCGCCCGAAGTCGACGGCCTGGATGCGTAGGGCGCCTTCCTTGACGTCGACCTCGATACCGGCCGTGGACGGGTCGGCGATCAGGGCGGCGGCGAGGGCCCGGTCGTCGGTGGAGCGGACCAGGTAGCGGTGCGGGCGGTCCGTCATCAGGCGCCGGATCTTGCGGAAGTCTCCGGAGGCTGCGTGCCGGCCGGCGACGACCACCTCGATGTGGGAGGCGAGCTGCTCGACCTCCTCCAGGATGTGGGAGGAGAACAGGACGGTGCGCCCGGCCTCGCCCATGCGCCGCAGCAGGTCCATGAGCTGCATGCGCTGGCGCGGGTCCATGCCGTTGAACGGCTCGTCGAGCAGGAGCACCGACGGGTCGTGGACGAGCGCGGAGGCCATCTTCACGCGCTGACGCATGCCCTTGGAGTAGGTGGCGATCTTGCGGTCCTGGGCGTACTCCATCTCGACGGTGGCCAGCGCGCGCTGTGCGGCGGCGGCGTCGAGGCCGTGGAGCTCGGCGTTGGCGAGCACGAATTCCCGGCCGGTGAGGAAGTCGTACATCGACTCGCGCTCGGGCACGACGCCGATCTGCCGGTACGCCTGCTCGTTGCCCCAGATGGCGGCGCCGTCGAGGGTGACGGTGCCCGTGGAGGGGGCCAGGAAGCCGCCCATCATGTTGATGAGGGTTGACTTGCCGGCGCCGTTGGGGCCGAGCAGTCCGGTGACGCCGGGCCCGATGCGCATGGTCACGTCGTTGACGGCGACGACGTTCCCGAACCAGCGGGAGGTGTGGTCGATGTCGATGATGGTCACAGCCCGGCCTTCCGGTAGCGCGCCATCAGGGCGGCGTACGAGCCGACGATGAGGGCGAGGATGACGAGCAGGTAGACGAAGCCGACGCCGGCCGAGGGGCCCTCACCGCCGGGGAAGGCCGAGGTGGCGCCGAGGAACGCCGTCTGCATGCCGTCGATCAGGGTGATCGGGGAGAACAGGCCCATCCACTCGATCGGGGCGGTCTCCCCGGCGCTGTAGGCGACGCCCTGCACCGCGGTGACCGCGCCGTAGGGGATCAGCAGCAGGGCGATGATGCCGGCGACGCCGAACCCGCGGCGCGGGGTGAGCGCGGCCACGACCAGACCGAGGCCGGCGAAGAGAACCGAGAGCAGCAGCACGGAGACCAGTCCCTGAGCGAACCCCTTGGTCTGGTCCGCGAAATCGAACTTGGCCAGCAGCGAGCCGATCCACATGATCAGCAGCGGTGTGGCGGTGAGGATGAACAGGGCCGAGGCCATCGCCGCGTACTTGGCGAGGACGTAGTCGACCCGCTCGATGGGCCGCGAGAAGTACAGCGGCACGGTCTTGAACCGAAGGTCCCGGGAGACCGACTGGGGGGCCTGCGAGGCGAGGTAAAGGCCGATGACCATCTGGGTGGTCAGCGCATACGTCGTGTACTTGATCGGCAGGTCGGTTGACCCGGGCACCGCGATGGCGATGGCCACGATGATCAGCGCCGGGATGCACATCACCGCGAAGAGGATCATCGGGAGGATCTTGGACTTGGCCGAGCGGCCGAGTCCGTACGCCCCGCGCAGGGACTGCGAGTACAGCGAGGTACGGGCGTAGGAGCGGCCGAGCCGGGCGCCTTCGTAGGACCGGTAGCCGATGTTGTGGATCCGGGTGGAGGTCTCAGGCGCCATCGGTACCGGTTCCCTTCCGCTGGTCGTTGTCGCGGAAGACCTCCGCGATGTGGTGGCGCCGCTGCTCCATGCGGACCAGGCCGAGGCCGAGCCGGGCAACGGTGTCGACGATGGTGTCGTAGGTGCTCTCGCCGGTGGCCTCGACGAGCAGGATGTGGCCCGCGCCGGGCAGGCCCTGCTCCTCGCCCGGGTGCAGGACCACGCCCGCCTCGGTCAGCGCCGCACGGAGGGCGGCGGTGCCGTCCTGGTGCGCGTCCGAGTCGGTGACCTCGACGGCGACGGTCGCGGTGGTCTGCATGAAGTCGCTGGTGGAGCTGGACCGCAGCAACTTGCCGCCGTCGACGACCACGACGTGGTCGCAGGTCCGCTCCAACTCGCCGAGCAGGTGCGAGGTGACCAGCACCGAGATGCCGAAGTCGGTGTACACGCGGCGGATCAGGCCGAGCATCTCGTCGCGGCCGACCGGGTCGAGGCCGTTGGTGGGCTCGTCGAGGAGGACCAGCTGCGGGTCGTGGACGAGCGCCTGGGCGAGCTTCACGCGCTGCTTCATACCGGTGGAATAGCCGCCGATGGGGCGGTAGCGCTCCTCGTACAGCCCCACGTGACGCAGGGTGTCGGCGGTCCGCTCACGGGCCGCCGCCGGCGGGAGCCCGGACATGCGCGCCATGTGCACGACGAACTCGGTGGCCGAGACGTCGGGCGGCAGGCAGTCGTGCTCGGGCATGTAGCCGACCCGCTCCCGGATGGCGCTGCCGTGCGTCGCGACGTCGAGGCCGAGCACGGCGGCGCGCCCCTCGGTGGCGGAGGACAGTCCCAGCAGGATCTTGATCAGCGTGGACTTGCCGGCCCCGTTGGCACCCACCAGGCCGGTCACTCCCGGGCCGATGTCCAGGGAGAGCCGGTCGATGGCGGTCACTCGGGGGTACCGCTTGGTCAGGCCTTCGGCCGCGATGACAGTCACGGCTCCGACGGTAGTGGCGCGTCAACCGGAGGTCGTCAGACTTGGAGCGCGATCCGGTATCAGCCTTCAGGACTACGGACCCTGACTGCAGGCTGATGTGGACCGGACAACTTTGTCCACAGGTCCGCGCACGGCCCCTTGACGTGCCCTCCGACCATTGTCACATTCATCAGTGGCACGTTACGGGCGGTACGGCTCTACGAACGGACGGCTATGGATGGGGACACGAGGCAGCGCACCGCACGGCTCACCAGTCGGCTCGCCACCGACCTCAGGGGTTTCAGAGAAGTGCAGCGCCTCGCGTACGAGTGCGCCGAGGCCGTGGCGGCGCAGCTGCGACCGGGGGTGACCGAGCGCGAGGCGGCGCGGATGCAGCGGGAGTGGCTGCGCGAGCGCGGGGTACGGGACTGGTTCCACCTGCCGTTCGCCTGGTTCGGGGACCGCACCGCCTTCGTGGACTTCAAGATCCCTCTGCAGTTCTTCCCGACCGACCGGAGGCTGGAGCCGGGGATGCCGTTCATCCTCGACATGGCTCCCGTCCACCGGGGGTACGCGGCCGACATCGGGTATTCGGGCAGCCTCGGGCTGAACCCGGTGCAGGACCGGCTGATGTCCGACCTGCGCGACCACCGGGAGCTGATCCTCGAACAGGTCCGCGAGCGCCGCTCGCTGCGCGAGATATACGAGAACGTCGACCGGCTGGTGGTCCGCCAGGGCTACGCCAACCGGCACCGCGCCTATCCCTTCGGCGTGATCGCGCACAAGATCGACCGGGTGCGCGAGCGGCGCTGGTCCCCGACCGCGTTCGGGTTCGGGGTGCAGTCCCTCAAGGGGCTGGCCTCCGACGCGCTGCACGGGCACCGGGAGGGCTGGTCCCCGCTGTGGAGCCCGTACCGCTTCTCCGACCACGCCCCGCAACCCGGGCTGTGGGCGGTGGAGCCGCACCTGGGGTTCCGGGGCACGGGCGCGAAGTTCGAGGAGATCCTGGTCGTGACGGATTCCCGGGATCCCGAGGAGAGCGCGTTCTGGCTGGATGACGATCTGCCGCACGTGCGGCGCTGGGCCGAGGAGAAGGCGACGTGAGCGGGATGGACGGGGTGGACGGGGTGGACGGGGTACACACGGTGAACGGGATGGACGGCGTACGGCGGAGGGGCCTGGCGGGAGCGCGTGAGCGCCGGGTGAGCACCGGCGGGGTCGATCTGTGCGTGGTCGAGCTCGGGGAGACGGCCCGCCCGACCGTGGTGCTGGTGCACGGGTACCCCGACAGCAAGGAGGTCTGGGCGGAGGTCGCCGAGCGGCTCGCGACCCGCTTCCACGTGGTGCTCTACGACGTACGCGGCCACGGGCGCTCCACCGCGCCCGTACCGCTGCGCGGCGGATTCACACTGGAGAAGCTGACCGACGACTTCCTGGCGGTGGCGGACGCGGTCAGCCCGGACCGCCCGGTGCACCTGGTCGGCCACGACTGGGGCTCCGTACAGGGCTGGGAGTTCGCGACCGTCGCCCGCACCGAGGGCCGGATCGCCTCCTTCACCTCCGTGTCGGGGCCCTCCCTCGACCACTTCGGTCACTGGATCAAGAAGCGGACGAGCCGGCCCACCCCCCGCCGGGCCGCCCAACTGCTGGGTCAGGGCCTCAAGTCCTGGTACGTCTATGTGCTCCACACCCCCGTCCTGCCGGAGCTCGCCTGGCGCGGGCCGCTCGGCAAACGGTGGCCCGACATCCTGCAGCGCGTCGAGAAGGTCCCGGCCGGCTCCTACCCGACGCCCTCCCTCCCCTCGGACGCCGCGCACGGAGCCTGGCTCTACCGCGACAACGTGCGGTCCCGGTTGAGCCGTCCGCGCGCCGACGCGTACGCCCACGCACCGGTGCAGCTGATCACGCCGACCGGTGACGCCTTCCTCTCCGAGAAGCTCTACGACGACCTGGAACGCTGGGCCCCCGACCTGGTACGGCGCACCCTGCCGGCCAAGCACTGGGTGCCGCGGACCCGCCCCGACCAGTTGGCGGCGTGGATCACCGAGTTCGTCACCGCCCGGGAGGAGCCCGCTGCCCGGGCCCCGGAGGACAAGGCCCCGGGCAAGTACGCCGACCGGTTCGGCGGCCTCCTGGTCCTCGTCACCGGCGCTGCGAGCGGCATCGGCCGGGCCACCGCCTTCGCTTTCGCCGAGGCCGGGGCCCGGGTGGTGTGCGTGGACCGGGACGCGGAGGGCGCGGCGCGCACGGCCGACATGGCGCGGCTCATCGGGGCCCCCGAGGCCTGGGGCGAACCCGTCGACGTCAGCGACGAGCAGGCCATGGAAAAGCTCGCGGTGAAGACCGCCGCCGAGTACGGCGTGGTGGACGTCCTGGTCAACAACGCAGGGATCGGCCTGTCGGGCCCGTTCCTCCAGACCACGCCGGAGGACTGGAAGAAGGTCCTCGACGTCAACCTGTGGGGCGTCATCCACGGCTGCCGGATCTTCGGCAAGCAGATGGCCGAGCGCGGCCAAGGTGGACACATCGTCAACATCGCGTCCGCCGCCGCCTACCTACCGTCCCGGACCCTGCCCGCGTACAGCACCTCGAAGGCGGCGGTGCTGATGCTGTCGGAGTGCCTGCGCGCCGAGCTCGCCCCGCAGTCGATCGGCGTCTCGGCGATCTGCCCGGGCATCGTGAACACCGGCATCACCGCCACGTCCCGGTTCGCCGGGGTGGACGCGGCCGAGGAGAAGCGCCGCCAGGAGCGCGCCTCGCGGCTGTACGGGATGCGCAACTTCCCGCCGGAGAAGGTCGCCGACGCGATCCTGCGGGCGGTCGTGCGCAACGAGGCCGTGGTCCCGGTGACGCCGGAGTCCAAGGGCGCCCTGTGGATGTCCCGCTTCGCACCGCGCGCCCTGCGGCGGCTGGCCCGGATGGAACCCCGGCTGTGAACGGGGGCGGCGCGACCGTTCACCCCTCATTCCGGCGGTCGTACCATCCCTCGCAGGAGGGCTCGCTGCGCAGGCGGGGCCGGGCCGCCACGTCGTAGGGAGCCGGGATTGTCCGATCAGGCAGCAGCCGAGTACCGGATCGAGGATCTGGCGCACCACAGCGGAGCCACGGTGCGCACGATCCGGGCGTACCAGGACCGCGGCCTGCTGCCGAAGCCGGAGCGGCGCGGCCGCTCGAACGTCTACCGGGACACGCATCTGGCACGGCTGCGCCAGATCGCCGACCTCCTGGACCGCGGCTACACCCTGGCCTCCATCAAGGAGCTGCTGGAGGCCTGGGACGCGGGGCGGGGTCTCGGCGGCGTCCTGGGGCTCGTCGCCGAGGTGCACGGGCCGTGGACCGACGAGGAGGCGACCCGGGTCAGCCGGGCCGAGCTGGACGAGCGCTTCGGCGGCACGTCCGACGACACCGCCATCGACGAGGCGTGCGAAATGGGGGTGTTGGAACGGATTCCGGGCCGGCCGGAGGAATTCCTCGTCCCTTCTCCGCAGGAGCTGACGGTGGCCGCCGAGCTGCACGCGGCCGGGGTACCACTGCCTGCGATCACCGGGCACTTGCGGGAGCTGCGCGGACAGGTGGAGCACATAGCCTCCCGGTTCCTCGAATTCACCACGGAGCACGTCTTCGCGCGCTACCTGGGGCAGGTGCCGCCGACGGATGCGGACGCCGCCGAGGCTGCGGCGCTGGTCCGCCGGCTGCGGCCACTCGCGCAGCAGACGGTGGATGCCGAGCTGGCCCGGGCCATGCGGCTGTACGCGACCCGGCACCTGCAGCGGCACCTCGGTGCAGCCGGCACACTGCAGACGTCGGGGCCGGCAGCGGTGTCCCTACCGGCCGAAACGGTACGGGCGGTGCAGGAGCTGGTCGGCGCCGAGCACGTGGGGGAGTTCGTCCGGGCGGCAACCGAGCGGGAGCTACAGGCCCGCACGATGAACGACCTGGCACAACGGGGCGGCAGCCGGGGCCGGACCGACTGCAGCCGGTAGTCCACAGGGCGGATCACCCGTTTACGTCAAATTGCGCCCAATCGGCTGTGGACAAGTCAGGTATTCCTGTGGGCAACCCTGTGGATGACTCAGCTGACAGCCTCGTACGCGGGTCTGGCAGCAGGAGTTTCCCGCGTTCCGCCCTCGGCCTGCCGTCCCGCGCCCCGTTCCCCACGCCCCGCCGCCGCGCCGCGCCGCGCGACCCGCCCCGTACCGCCGTAGAGGAAACCGGCGAGGGCCAGGCCCGCAGCCCCGCCGACCAGCTGCGCCACGACGAAACCGGGCAACGACTGCGGGGCGATGCCCGCGAAGGAGTCGCTGAAGGCACGCCCGACGGTGCCGGCCGGATTCGCGAAGGAGCCCGAGGAAGTGAACCAGATCGCGCACACGAGGTACGAAGCCACCGCCACCGGGACGAGCCTGCGGCGCCCGATGCGCTCCAGACCTTGGATGACGAGGACGAGCCCGGCAGTGGCGACGACCTCTCCGACGAGGAGGTGGCCGCCGCCGCGGACCTGGGTGGAGAGGGCGCCGGGCGCGCGCCCGAACATGACCTCGGCGAGGACGGCTCCTGCGACGGCCCCGACGGTCTGGGCCGCGGCGTAGACGAGCGCCTCCCGCCCTGCCAGCCCCTCACTGCCGCGGCGGCGGGCCCACCAGGCCGCGAGGGTGACGACGGGGTTGAGGTGGGCCCCGGACAGCGGCCCGCACAAGGTGATGATCAGCCCGAGTCCGATGGCGGAGGCGAGCGAGTTCGCGAGGAGGGCGACACCCGTGTCGCGACTCAGGCCTGCGGCCTGGATGCCGGAACCGATCACCACCACGAGCAGGGCGGCCGTGCCGACGAGCTCGGCGACCGCACGGCGCGGCAAGGAAGCACGGATCGTCATGGGTTCTCCCCCCAGAAAGAACGAACAACGGAAAATGTATTCCGTATCTTGGAAGAAGAGTAGGGGGGTCCACGGTCGGGCGGCCCGGCGAAAAATCGCTGCGTCAGCCCCGTCCGGACCGGCAAGCTGGCCTCATGGACGACAGACGCACCGTGAAGGTGTCCAAATACGTCTCGAAACACCTGCGCCACCAGCCGGAGCGCATCGGACTCGTGCTCGACCCGCACGGTTGGGTGGAGATCGACGCCCTCCTGCGTGCGGCCACGGCCCACGGCTTCCCCATCACCCGCACCGAGCTCGACCACGTCGTCGCCACCAACGACAAGCAGCGGTTCGCCGTGGAGGGCACCCGCATCCGCGCCAACCAGGGCCACACCGTCCCCGTTGATCTGGACCTCCCGCAGGCGGAGCCGCCCACGTACCTCTACCACGGCACGGTCGCCGCCGCCCTTGACGCCATCCGCGCCGAGGGCCTGCGGCCCATGGCCCGTCACCACGTCCACTTGTCCCCCGACCGGGAGACCGCGACCCGCGTCGGTGCGCGGCGCGGCCGGCCGGTCGTCCTCAGCGTGGACGCGGTCGCGATGCACGCCGCCGGGCACGTCTTCCGGGTCAGCGCCAACGGGGTGTGGCTGGTGGACGCAGTCCCTCCGCAGTTCCTTCGCCTGCCGTAACAGCCCGAATTTCCCAAGAGATTGTCAGATCGTCCCCCTACTCTGTTCCTCATTCCGGGATCTGTGAGGGGGGGCACCTCGCGATCGCCGACCCTTCCCTACGCCCGCGAGGTGATGCTCCATGACGTCCGCGTCCACACCCGACTCCACACCCGACTCCGCTTCCGCTTCCGCGATCGGGGCTTCCGCTTCGGCCGGCGCTTCGGCCGGCGCCCGGACAGACGAGCCCACGGCCGCCAGTTTCCAGGTGGACCTGCGCGGCCTGGTCGACCTGCTCTCCCACCACCTCTACTCCAGCCCGCGGGTCTACGTCCGCGAGCTCCTGCAGAACGCGGTGGACGCGGTAACCGCCCGCCAGGCACTCGACCCGGACGCGGAGGTCCGCATCCGCCTGGCCGCGTCCGCGGACCGGGTCACCATCGAGGACAGCGGCATCGGCCTGACCGCCGCCGAGGCCCACTCGCTCCTCGCCACCATCGGCCGCAGCTCCAAGCGCGGCGGCGAGCACGGCCTGGAGACCACCCGCCGGGAATTCCTCGGCCAGTTCGGCATCGGCCTGCTCGCCTGCTTCGTCGTCGCCCGCCAGATCCGCGTCATCACCCGCTCCGCACGCCCGCAAGCCGCCCCCGTCGAATGGCTGGCCACCGACGACGGCTCGTACACCGTCCGCGAACTGCCCGACGACGCCCGTCGCGAGCCCGGTACCACCGTCGTCCTCCAGGCCCGCCCGGGAGCCGAGGAGTGGATGGTCCCCGCCAAGGTCGAGCAGTTGGCCCGCGACTACGGCAGCCTCCTCCCGTACGACGTCACCTTCGACGACGGCGAGGGCGGCGCGCCGCGCCCCGTCACCGACCGGCCTGCCGTCTGGGACCGCGCCTTCCCCACGCCCGCCGCCCGTCGTGTGGCGCTCGCCGGGCACTGCGCGCAGCTCTTCGGCTTCACCCCGCTCGACACCATCGACCTCGACCTGCCCGTCGCCGGGGTCCGCGGCGTCGCCTACGTCCTGCCCGAGCCGACCAGCCCCGCCCACCGGGCCGGACACCGGGTCCACCTCAAGGGCATGCTGCTCACCGACCGGGCCGACAACCTGCTGCCGGACTGGGCGTTCTTCGTCCGCGCCGTCCTGGACACCGACACCCTGCGGCCCACCGCCTCCCGCGAGAACCTCTACGACGACGAGACCCTGTCCGCCGTCCGGGAGGCTCTCGGGGCCCGCATCCGCGCCTGGCTGGCCGAGCTCGCCGCCAGCGAACCGGAGCGGCTGGCCGCCTTCCTGAACGTCCACCACCTCGGGGTGAAGTCCCTGGCCCGGCACGACGCCGAACTACTCGGCCTGATGCTGCCCTGGCTGCCCTTCGAGACCAGCGACGGCTCGATGAACCTGCAGGAGTTCGCAGCCGCCCACACCGAGATCCACTTCACCCGCACCGTCGAGGAGTTCCGCCAGATCGCCCCGATCGCGGCGGCCCACGGCCTCGGCGTCATCAACGCCGGCTACACCTACGACGCCGACCTGCTCTCACTGCTCCCGACCGTACGGCCGGACCTGAAGGTCACCGAGTTGGACGCCGGAGCCGTCACCGAACGCCTCGACCCGGTTCCGACCTCCGCCGAACTGGCCCTCGCGTCCTTCCTGTCCACCGCCCGCACCCGGCTGGAGCCGCAGGGCTGCGACGTGGTGCTGCGCGCCTTCCAGCCCGTCTCCGTCCCGGCGCTCTACCTCGATGACCGGCAGGCCCGCCAGGAGCGCGACCGGACCGCCGCACTGGACAGCGCCGACTCCCTGTGGACGGGCATCCTCGGCGCCCTGCGCGGCTCCGCGCCTCGCGCCCGCCTGGTCCTCAACCACCACAACCCGCTGATCCGTCGGATCGCAGCCCTGTCAGACGAAGCACTGGCCGGCACCGCCGTCGAGTCGCTGTACGGACAGGCGCTGCTGATGTCCCAGCGGCCACTGCGCCCGGCCGACTCCACCCTGCTCAACCGGGCCTTCCTCGGGCTCCTGGAATGGGCGACCCACTCCGCCGACACCCGGGAGGGCCAGCAGTGACGATGGCGACGTACGAGGAGGTCCAGCGCGGGCTGGCGGAGAACCGCAACGCCCCGAACGGGACCGCCCGCAACGCCCACGCCGAGGCGCTGGTCGGTGCGGCCGAGGCCCTCGGTGACGCGGCCCTCTTCCGCGACGCGCTGGACAACCTGGTCCGCGCCTACCTCTGGAGCTCCGAGTCCTCCAAGATGCTGGTGCCCTTCGCCCGGCTGCTCCAGGAGTACGACAAGGACCCCGGTTCCTTCGACCAGCGGGACACCCACTCCCTGTTCTGGAAGTTCAAGTGGGCGGCCTCGGCCATCTCCGACTCTCCGGAGATCCCGCTGGAGTCCGCCCAGGGCTGGTTGGACGAGATGGAGCGCCGCTACCGGATCGCCGGCTACAGCGAGCGCCCGGTGCGCAAGGCCGAGATGTGGCTCGCCCGCAACACCGGGGACGACGAGCGGGCCGACCGGGCCCACGCGGCCTGGCTGACGGCGGACCGCGACACCATGAGCGACTGCCACGCCTGCGAACTCAACAGCCAGGGCAACTACACCGCCCTACGGGGCGACGACGCCCAAGCCCTGGAGCACTGGCGGCCCGTGCTGGAGGGCGAGCGGACCTGCGCCGAGGAGCCCCACCGAGTGCTGGCCGGCTCGCTGCTCCCGCTGCTGCGCCTCGGCCGCCTCGACGAAGCCCGCACCCACCACCTGCGCGGCTACCGCCTGGCGCGGGGCAACGAGAGCCTGCTGCCGTCGATCGCCAAGCACATCGAGTTCTGCGCGCTGAGCGGCAACGAGTCGCGCGGCTTGGAAATCCTCGCCGAGCACACCGCCCACCTGGGCCCGCTCGCCAACGTCAACGACCAACTGTCCTTCCACGGCGGCATCCTCGTCCTGCTGCGCCGGCTGAAGGAGCTCGGGCACGGCGACGGCCCGGCCGCCTCTTACGAGGGCGTCCCGCGCACGGTCTCCGAGCTGTACGAGCTGATGTACGCGAGCTCGCTCGCCATCGCCCGCCGCTTCGACGCCCGTAACGGCACGTCCCGGACCTCGGACCGCTTCCTCGCCCGGATCGGAGCGCAGCCGCTGGTCGGCGTACTGCCTCTGGGCGTACGCAGCGCGCCGCTGCCGCAGGCGGCCGCGGGCGCCCCGGCCGTGGCAGCGCCCCTGACCCCGGTGCCGGGGGCGGCGACCGGGCCGGCCGGGGGGCCGGCTGCGGCCGAGGCCGCCTTCGCCGAGCTGGTGGAACGCGCCCGGCAGGCGCGCGAGCAGGGGCATCCGACCGAGGACGGGCTCTGGGCGGAGGTGGCCGTACGGATGGACGCCCTCCCGGAGGAGGACGTGGATCCGCTCATCGCCGCCGATGTGGTGGACAGCCGGGCGCTGGCCGCGGCACGCGCCGGCGCCGCTGAAGCAGCAGAGCTGCTGGAGGCGGTCCGCGACCGCTACCGGGAGCTGGGGCAGGCGGCGCGGGCCGCGCTCGCAGAGCTGCGGCTGGCGAGCGTGGCCGGACAGTACGGGGCCCCGCCCCAACGGATCCGGGAGCTGCTGGCCTCGGCAGTGCGCGCCGCCGAGGCGCTGGACCCGGGCGAGCCGCTGCGCGTACGCCGGATCGCCGCTGCGGAACTGGCCTCGATCCGGGTCGAGTCGTACCTGCATGCGCTGGAAAGCGGCCACGACCACGCGCACGGACACGAGCACGACCATGGGCAGCGGGCACTGACCGCCTTCGCCGAGGCCCACGCGCAGACAGTGCCCGATCTGGCCGCCGACGCCGAGGAACTGCTGGGCCGGATCGCCCTGTCCCAGGGCGACCCCGAGCGGGCCGTGGTGCTGCTGGGCTCCGCCGCGCGGCGCGCGGCCGAGGCCGGCCGACCGTGGCAGGCCGTGGACCCGCTGGTGCTGCGGGCAGGGCTGCTGATGCCGCTCGGCCGGCCCGAGGAGGCCGAGGAAGCGGCGCGTGCTGCCGTGGAGTTCGTGGTGGAGGTCACCGACGCCGAGACGCAGGCGGCCGCCCGGTTCACCCTGGCGGACGTACTGGTGCGGCGGGCCGACGCGGCGGCGGAGGCGGCCGAGCACGCGCTGACGGCGGCGCACTGGTTCGACCGGGCCGGGCTGACCGCCGACGGCGGGGCGCAGGCACGGCTCGTCCTGGCCCGGGCGTATGCACGGGACGGCCGCACCGCCGATGCGGCGGAAGTACTGCAGTCGGCGCTGCCCGACCTGCTGGAGCACGGCGAGGGCCAAGCCGTCTCCGCCCGGGAGTTCCTCGGCGAGCTGCTGGGGCAGCTGAACGAGCCGCGGGGCGCGGCGGAGCAGTTCCTGCTGGCTGCGGAAGTGGCCAAGGGTTGGGACGGTCCCCGGCCGCAGGCGGACCTGGCCCACTCGGCCGCAGACCAGTTGTCCTCGGCGCAGCTGCCCGAGGAGGCGGTCGCCGCCTACGAACGGGCCCTGGAGCTGTACCGGCTGGACGGCGGCGCACCGGTCGCGGAGGTACGCATCCTGCGTTCCCTGGCCTGGCTGGCCCTGCGCGAGGGGGCCTTCGGCGCAAGCGTGGCACGGGCGCGGTTCCTGATGGACGAGGCGGCCGGGGTACTGACCGCCGCCTCGGCATCCGACCCGGAGGATCCTCAGCTGCGGGCCGAACTCGCACAGACCTGGCACCAGCTGGCGCAGGTGATCGACCGGCAGGTGACCGCCGCCGAGCAGCTCGACGACGCGTACGGGGAGGACGAGGACGCGCAGGCCGCCGCGAGGCTGGACGCGGGGCAGACGTGGGCTCTGCGGCTGGAGGAGGTCGAATTGTGCGAGCGGGCGGCAGCCGTCTACGCGGCACTGGGACCTGACCATCTGGCGGACCGGCTGCAGTGCGAGCAGTACGCCGCCTGGACCGAACAGGAGCTGGGGCGCGACGGGGCGGCGGTGGACCGGATGTCGGCCCTGGTGGACGAGCTGCGGGCGCTGCCCGAGGACATGGCGGAGGACCTTCTCGAACGTGCCGAGTACACGCTCGAACGGCTCACCTCCTGAGTCGATGAGTCGGCTGAGCCCGGCCGAGCCCAGCTGAGCCGAGGTACCCGGCGGCCGGTGCTCCCGCCACAGCGGGGCGGGGCACCGGCGTCGTGGCGGGGCCACCGGCCCGGGTCCGCGGTACCGGGGGCGGTAGGCCGCGGCCGTCCGGCCGGTCAGGCGGCCAGCTGGGCCAGGCCCCCGGTGGCGATCTCCTCGAAGACGCGCTGGTCCGCGGCGAAGTCGGAGTCTGGGATCGGCGCGTGGATCACGAGCTCCGTGAAGCCGAGCTCCCGGTGGCGTCCCGCGAAGTCGACGAAGGCGTCCACGGACGCCAGCAGTGTGTTGCGTTCCGGAGTGAACCCGGTCAGCAGGACCTTCTCCATCGACGCGATGTCTCGGCCGGTCTCCGCGAAGGCCTTCTCCAGCCGGGTCAGCTGGCCACGCAGGGCCTCCAGCGACTGCTCGGGGGTGCCGTTCTCGTACAGCTTCGGGTCGCCCGTGGTCACCCATGCCTGACCGTGGACTGCCGCGAGCTTCATTCCGCGGGGTCCGGTCGCGGCGACTGCGAACGGCAGGCGGGGCCGCTGCACACAGCCGGGGATGTTGCGGGCCTCGTCCGCGGAGTAGAACGTGCCGCGCTCGCTCACCGCGGGCTCGGTCAGCAACCGGTCCAGCAGCGGCACGAACTCGGCCAAGCGGTCGGCGCGCTCGCGCGGGGTCCAGGGGTCCTGTCCGAGGGCGGTCGCATCGAATCCGTTGCCGCCCGCCCCGATGCCGAGGGTGATACGCCCCCCGGAGATGTCGTCCAGCGTCATGAGCTCCTTGGCCAGGGTCACCGGGTGCCGGAAATTCGGCGAGGTGACGAGAGTGCCCAGCCGCATGCGCTCGGTGGCGGCTGCCGCCGCCGTCAGAGTCGGAATCGCGCCAAACCACGGAAGGTCCCGGAAGGACCGCCACGACAGGTGGTCGTAGCTGTAGGCGGTGTCGAAGCCGAGCTCCTCGGCCCGCATCCACTGGTCGCGACCGCCCTCACGCCACGGTCGTACCGGGAGAATCACAGTGCTCAGACGCAAACTCATGCGTTCGAGACTACGGCCCTGCCCGTGTTTCACGTGAAACACGGGCAGGCGATGTTTCACGTGAAACATCGCCACCGGGTGCCCCACCTCACCAGGGTCCGGGTCCGCCACAGCAGGACCATGGGCGAAGATGGAGCGGTGACCTCGGCTCCCCAGCGCCCGGACGGGCCAATCCCCACTCCCCGGCTCATCGCCACCGATCTCGACGGCACCCTGCTCCGCGACGACAAATCCGTCTCGCCGCGCACGGTGGCCGCTCTCGCCGCCGCCGAAGAGGCCGGGATCGAGGTCTTCTTCGTCACAGGGCGGCCGGCCCGCTGGATGGACGTGGTCAGCGATCACGTCCACGGCCACGGCCTGGCGATCTGTGCGAACGGCGCCGCCGTCGTCGACCTCCACGCCGGACGGGAATTCGTCCGGGTCCGGGCGCTGCCCCGGGCCACGGCGCTGAGGGTGGTGGACACCCTGCGCCTCGCCGCCTCCGGCACGTCCTTCGCGGTGGAAACCACCTCGGGCATCAATTACGAGCCGCTGTATCCGCCCTTCTTCCAGGATCCGGGCGCCCATGTCGCCACCGCGGAGAAGCTGCTGAGCGTGGAAGCGGACGATGCCTCCGCCCCGGTCCTCAAACTGCTCGCGCACCACGCCGAGCTGGCCCCCGACGAGTTCCTGACGCTCGCGCGCTCCGCAGCGGGCGAACACGCCTCGATCACCCGCTCCAGCCCGACCGCACTGCTGGAAATCAGCGGCCTGGGCGTGTCCAAGGCAAGCACCCTGGCACTGTGCTGCGAGGAACGCGGGATCTCCCCGTCCGAGGTGGTCGCCTTCGGCGACATGCCCAATGACGTCGAGATGCTCACCTGGGCGGGCACCTCGTACGCCATGGGAAACGCGCATCCGGACGTGATCGCTGCCGCCTCCGGCAGTACGGTCGCCAACAACGAGGACGGGGTCGCCGTGATCATCGAGGAGATCCTGGCCAACCTCGACAAGCAGCCGCAGCACATCTAGGCGTCCGCGCTGGGCCTACGGACGCTCAGCTCAGAGCGGGGCCTCCCACACGAGGGTGGTCCCGCCGCCGTGCTCGCCGATCCCTGGGCCGTACGAGCTCGACCCACCCAGCGACTCGGCCCTTCGACGCAAGTTGCGCAGCCCGCTGCGGCGCCCGTTCTCGCTGATGCCGATGCCGTCGTCCGCGACCTCCAGCCGCACGCCGGGCCGCCGGTCGGGCAGCGTGACGGTGGCGTCCACCACCACCTCGATCCGGGACGCCGCAGCATGTCGGAACGCATTGGACAGGGCCTCGCGCAGTGCGGCGATCAGGTTTTTGCCCACCTGCTCCCCGACGACCGCATCGAGCGGGCCGATGAAGCGGTGTGCGGGCTTGAAGCCCAGCGGCACGGCCGCCATGTTGATCTCCCGCAGCACGCGGGTCCGCAATCCCGAGGGCGCCTCCGCCGGCCCCTGCTGGAGCGCGAAGATCGCGGTGCGGATCTCCTGGATCGTCACGTCCAGCTCGTCCACGGCCTTGCCGACCCCTTCGCGCACCTCAGGGACGTCGGATCGCCGCTGCGCGCTCTCCAGCATCATCCCGGTGGCGAACAGCCGCTGGATCACCAGATCGTGCAGGTCACGGGCGATGCGGTCACGGTCCTCGAACACCGCGAGCCGCTCCCGGTCGCGCTGCGCCTCGGCCATCATCAGTGCGAGTGCCGCCTGGGAAGCGAACTGTGTGGCGAGGGTCCGCTCGGCCTCGCTGAACGGCCGCTTGCCGCGATCCCGTGGGGTGACCAGGGCGCCCAGCACCCTGCCGCCGCTGTGTAGGGGCAGCATCATGCAGGGCCCGTACCGGCTGGTCAGCGGACCGGTCGTGAGGGGGTCGGTCGCGGCGTCGTCCACAAAGACCGGATCTCCCCGCAGCAGCCTGGCCACGACGGGGCTCTCGTCCGGGACGACCAGGCCAAGCGAGGTGGCCGGGGTGTCGGCGGAGACGGCGACGATCTCCATCCCGCCGTCCTCGGCCGGCAGCATCACGATCCCGGCGGAGGAATCGGCGAGTCGACGGGCCTGTTCGGCCACCACGGAAAGCGCGTCGTCCGCGTCCCCGCCCGACAGCAGGGCCGTGGTGACGGCCACCGAGCCGTCGATCCACCGCTCCCGCTGGGTGGCGGCCTCGTACAGGCGGGCGTTGCCGATGGCGATGCCCGCCTCGGTGGCCAGTACGCGGACCATGTGGACGTCGTAGTCGCTGAACTCGCCGCCGCCGTTCTTCTCGGCGAGGTACAGGTTCCCGAAGATCTCCCCCTGAACGCGGATGGGGACGCCGAGGAAGGTCTTCATGGGCGGGTGGTACGGCGGGAAGCCCGCTGAGCGGGGGTCCTTCGTCAGGTCGGCGAGCCGTACGGTGCCGGCGTGCGAGATCAGCGCTCCCAGCAGGCCCCGCTTGCCGTCCGGGCGGTGTCCGATGCGCTCCGCCACCTCGGCGCCGATGCCGAAAGTGACGAAGTCCGACAGGCCGCGGCCCTCGGTGTCCACGACGCCGATCGCCGCGTAGCGGGCGTCCGCGAGCTCCGCGGCCGTCTCGCAGATGCGGTCGAGGGTGGAATGCAGCTCAAGGCCGGTACCGACCGAACGCATAGCCTCCAGCAGCTGCGGCACCCGGGCGGTGAGCTCGGTGGACAGGCCGTGCAGACTTCGAGTGGCCAGGGTGGCGGCCTCCAGCTGGTCCGGAGCCCGGGGGGCCGGGTCCGGCGCTTCCGGGGACTGCTGCAGCGACATGTACGCGAGCCTAGTTAGCCCGTTTTATCGGGGAAAGTCGGCCAGTGCGCCGTCGGCCGCCGCCTCGCGCTCCAGCATCCGGCGCAGCGGGCCCTCGACGGCGGCCAGGTCGGCGAAGACGCCTTGCTGGACGACGGCTCCGGCGTCCAGGACCAGGACTTCGTCCACCGCTTCCAGTCCTGCCAGCCGGTGCGTGATCAACACGGTGGTGCGGCCCTCGGTCGCGGCCAGCAGGTCTGCGGTCAGGGCGTCGGCAGTGGCGAGGTCCAGGTGTTCGGCGGGCTCGTCCAGGAGGAGAACGGGGAAGTCGGCGAGCAGGGCGCGGGCCAGGGCCAGGCGCTGGCGCTGGCCGCCGGAGATCCGCTCGCCGTGCTCGCCGACCAGGGTGTCGAGGCCGTCCGGCAGCCCGTCGGCCCATTCCAGCAGCCTGGCCGCGGCCAGGGCCCCCCGCAGCTCCTCCTCGCTCGCCCCCGGACGGGCCAGTCTCAGGTTCTCCCTGACCGAGCTGTCGAAGATGTGGGCGTCCTGGGCGCACAGGCCCACGATCCGGCGGACCTCGTCCCCGTCGAGCAGGCGCGCGTCCGTCCCGCCCAGGGTGTACGAGCCCGCACGCGGGTCCAGGAACCGGAGCAGGACCAGGGCCACGGTGGACTTGCCCGCCCCGGAGACACCGACGACGGCGATGCGTCGCCCGGCCTCCAAGGTCAGGTCGAGGCCGTGCAGAGCGTCCCCCTCCTGACCGGGGTGCCTGGCGGTGATCCCCGCCAGGACCAGCGGAAACGGGGAGGCGGGCACCCGCGCGGACTGCTCCGGCTCGGCCACCGGGGCCGGAGCGTCGATGACCTCGTAGACCCGCTCTGCGCTGCGCCGTACCCGCTGCCGGAACTGCACGGCCTGCGGCAGCCCGGAGACGGCTTCGAAGGCGGCCAACGGGGTCAGTACGGCCACGGCCATGGCCACCCCGGACAGTCGCCCGTCCTGCACGGCGCCGGCGGCGAAGGCCGCGGCGGCCATGACGGTCAGCCCGCACACGAGGGCCGACAGCCCGCTGCCGAGCCCGGTAGCGGCGGCGCCCCGTGCAGCGATGGCGGTCAGGATCCGGTCGCTTTCACGGACGGCGTCCTTGCGCTGTCCTAGCGCACCGGCGACGGTCAGCTCGGCGGTCCCGGTCAGCAGGTCCGCCGTGCGGGTGGCGAGTTCCCCGCGGGCGGGTGCCAGCCGGCGCTCCGCGCGGCGGGAGCAGGCCCCGCTGACCAGAGGCACGCCGATCCCGGCGGCCAGCAGCCCGACGGCGAGGGCGGCCCCGGCCTCGGGCAGCAGCCAGGCGGTGAACGCGACCGATCCGCCACCGACGAGTACGGCGGTACCCGCCGGCAGGAGCCAGCGCAGCCAGTAGTCCTGCAGGGCGTCGGCGTCCGCCACCAGGCGGGCCAGCAGGTCCCCGCGCCGCTGCGCGGGGAGCCCGGCGGGGGCGATGCGCTCCAGCCGCCGGAACACGGACACCCGCAGGTCGGACAGCATCCGCAGGACGGCGTCGTGCGAGACCAGCCGCTCGGCGTACCGGAAGACGGCCCGCCCGATCCCGAAGGTGCGGGTGGCGGTGACGGCCACCATCAGATGGAGCACGGGAGGTTGTTGGGAGGCCCGGGAGATCAGCCAGCCCGAGACGGCCATCAGCCCGACACTGCACCCGACGGCCAGCGCCCCCAGCAGCAGTCCGAGCCGGAACCGGCCCTGCCAGGCCTTGGCCACGCTCCTGACCCGGCGCAGCGGATCCCGCCCCGCCGAGTCGCCCCAGCCGGTCCCGGCCGGCACGGTCCGCCGGGCGCCTCCTGTGGACTCCGGAGCCCGCTGCTCCGGCACCCGGCCTTCAGACCCCCGCCCCCCTGGCCCCTGCCCCTCGGGCACCTTGCCCTCCGGCAACCGGCCCGGCGGCACGCTGTCCTCCGGCGCCGGGTGCCCACCTGCCGTTCCGGTGCCGACCTCCACCACCCGGTCCGCGAGGGCGAGAAGTGCCGGCCGGTGCACGACCAGCAGCACGGTCCGCCCCACCGCCAGCCGGCGCACGGCCTCGACCACTGCAGCTTCCGTCTCACCGTCCAGCGCTGCCGTCGGCTCGTCCAGCAGCAGCACGGGCCGGTCCGCCAGGAAGGCGCGCGCCAGCGCGATCCGCTGGCGCTGCCCGGCCGACAGCCCGGCGCCGCCGTCACCGAGCACCGTCTCGATGCCGCGCGGCAGTGCGGCCACGAACTCCCCTGCCCCGGCGTCCTCCAGAGCCGCCGCCACGGCCTCGTCGGAGGCGTCCGGCCGGGCCAGGCGCACGTTCTCCGCGAGGGTTCCGGCGAACAAGTGCGGCCGCTGCGGAACCCAGGCGATCCGCTCCCGCCACCACTCCGGCGCGATCCCGGCCAGATCCGCGCCGGCGATCCGCACCCGCCCCGCGGTCGGTGCCGTGAACCCGAGCAGCACGTGGAGCAGGGTGGACTTGCCCGCTCCGCTGGGGCCGATCAGGGCCACGCACTCGCCGGACCCCACCGTGAAAGAGACCGGGCCGGGCGAGTCCTCGGCCCGCCCGGGGTGCCGTACGGACACCCCGTCGACCTCGATCCGCAGTCCGGCGGAGCCCTTCACGGGTACGTCGATGCCGGCGGTGCCGACGGCCGCGACCGGCGCCCGAAGGACCTCGAAGACCTCCTCCGCCGCCGCCAGCCCCTCCGCGGCCGCGTGGTACTGGGCCCCGACCTGTCGCAGCGGCAGGTACGCCTCGGGCGCCAGGACGAGGACGACCAAGCCGGTGTAGAGGTCGAGTTCCCCGTGGACCAGCCGCATGCCGATGGTCACGGCGACCAGCGCCACCGACAGCGTCGCCAGCAGTTCCAGCGCGAAGGACGACAGGAACGCGATGCGCAGGGTGCGCATCGTTGCCCGCCGGTAGTCCTCGGTGATCTTGCGGATGGACTCGGCCTGCGCCTTGGCCCGGCCGAAAACCTTCAGCGTCGGGAGACCTGCCACGACGTCGAGGAAGTGCCCCGACAGCCGGGACAGCAGCCGCCACTGGCGGTTCATCCGCGACTGGGTGGCCATGCCGATCAGCACCATGAACAGGGGGATGAGCGGCAGGGTGACCACGATGATGGCCGCCGACACCCAGTCCTCCGTGACGATCCGGGCGAGGACCGCGACAGGAACGACCACCGCCAGCCCCAGCTGGGGCAGATAGCGGGCGAAGTAATCGTCGAGGGCGTCCACCCCCCGGGTGGCCAGCGCCACCAATGACCCGGTTCGCTGCCCGCTCAGCCAGCCCGGCCCGAGACCTGTGGCCCGCTCCAGCAGCCGGGCCCGCAGTTCCGACTTGACCGACGCGGCTGCCCGGTGGGCGGCGAGCTCGGTGAGCCAGGCGAGCAGGCCGCGGCCCACCGCCACGGCAGCCAGCAACAGCAGCGGCGTGCGCAGCTCCGCGCCGTCCAGGCCCTTCTCGAAGGCGCCGACCACGATCTGGGCGAGGAGCATCGCCTGGCCGATGACCAGCCCCGCCCCGGCACATCCGAGGGCCACCACCGCTGCCAGGAAGAGGCGGGTGGAGCGGGCGTACCGAAGCAGGCGCGGGTCGATCGGTTTCACGTGAAACATCCCCCGGATCAGGGTCGGTGCAGATCAGATCAGCGTCAGTGCGCGTCGGCGATGTGCTGGGTGCCGATCCGCTTGCGGAACACCCAGTACGTCCAGCCCTGGTAGAGCAGGACGACCGGAGTGGCCACGGCCGCGCACCAGGTCATGATCTTCAGGGTGTACGGGCTGGACGAGGCGTTGGTGACCGTGAGGCTCCAGGCGTCGTTCAGCGAGGACGGCATGACGTTCGGGAACAGCGTCAGGAAGAGCATTGCGACGGCAGCCGCGATGGTGAACCCGGACAGGGCGAACGACCAGCCTTCACGGCCCGCGAGGTTGCAGCCGAGGGCGCCGGCCAGGGCCGCCACCGCGACGATCAGCACGACCAGGCTCCGGCTGTCGCCGTGCGAAAGCTGGGTCCAGCCCAGGAACACGAAGGCGAGCACCGCGGTCGCCACACCCAGCCGGGTTGCCAGCCCCCGTGCGCGGTCCCGGATCTCACCGACCGTCTTGAGTGCGGTGAACACCGCGCCGTGGAAGGTGA
Source organism: Streptomyces sp. NPDC059851 (assembly GCF_042732005.1). Classification (NCBI taxonomy): domain Bacteria; kingdom Bacillati; phylum Actinomycetota; class Actinomycetes; order Kitasatosporales; family Streptomycetaceae; genus Streptomyces; species Streptomyces sp. NPDC059851. The sequence goes on from NZ_JBHWJJ010000007.1 coordinate 77,960, forward strand.
ACAGGGTGAGGGTGACGAGGCCGCCGAGGATCGCGTAGACGTTGAATAGGTCGAAGAGGGTTCCGACGTACTCCTTGTTCTGGTCGATCTTCACGCCCCGGGCGATGTTGGCGAACGCCACGCCCCACAGGAAGGCGGGGATGAGTGAGGTCCAGAAGATCGCGTGTTCCCAGTTGGTCTGCCACCGGTCCTCGTCCCGCTTGTGGCGGTACTCGAAGGCCACGCCACGGACGATCAGGCAGACCAGGATGACCAGGAGCGGCAGGTAGAAGCCGGAGAACAGGGTGGCGTACCACTCGGGGAAGGCTGCGAAAGTCGCTCCGCCTGCTGTGAGCAGCCAGACCTCGTTGCCGTCCCACACGGGCCCGATCGTGTTGATCAGGACCCGCTTCTCCTTGCGGTCTCGGGCGAGCAGCTTGGTCAGGACGCCGACCCCGAAGTCGAAGCCCTCCAAGAAGAAGTAGCCGGTCCACAGGACGGCGATGAGCACGAACCAGATGTCGTGGAGTTGCATGGTGTGGTCCCCTCAGCCTCAGTACGAGAAGGCCATCGGCCGGTCGGAGGAGTCGTGTCCGCCGATCTTGGTCGGCGGGTTGAGGTCGGCCTCGGTGAGCTCGGGCGGGCCGGCCTTGACGTATTTGACCAGCAGCTTGACCTCGATGACGGCGAGCACGGCGTACAGGGCGGTGAAGACGAGCATCGAGGTGAGGACCTCTGCCTGGGAGACACCTGGAGAGACCGCGTCCCTGGTCCGCAGGACTCCGTAGACGACCCACGGCTGGCGGCCCATCTCGGTGAAGATCCAACCCCAGGAGTTGGCGATCAGCGGGAAGCCGAGGGTCCAGATGGCGGCCAGCCAGTAGAGCCGGGTCAGGCGCGGGCTGAGGGCCTTGGTGAACAGGACCAGGTGCGGCCGTTCGTCCTCACCGGTCCGCAGGGCCGGCGGGAGCAGGAACTTCCTCCGGGTCAGCCACAGGCCGACGGCACCGATGCCGAACGAGGCCATGCCGAAGCCGATCATCCAGCGGAAGCCCCAGTACGCCACGGGGATGTTGGGCCGGTAGTCGCCGGGGCCGTACTTCTCCTGCTCGGACTTGTTGACGTCGTTGATGCCGGGCACGAACGAGTCGAAGGTGTTGTCGGCCAGGAAGGACAGGAGGCCGGGCACCTCGATCGCGACCTTGTTGTGGCCCTTGTCGACGTCGCCGTAGGCGAAGACGGAGAACGGGGCGCTCTCCTCGCCGTCCCACAGGGCCTCCGCGGCGGCCATCTTCATCGGCTGCTGCTTGAACATGACCTTCGCGAGGGTGTCGCCGCTGACCGCGACGAGCGCGCCACCGATGACGACGGCGACCAGGCCGAGCCGCAGCGAGGTACGCATCACCGGGACGTGCTTCTTGCGCAGCAGGTGGTACGCGGAGATGCCCACCATGAAGGCGCCGCCCGTCAGGACCGCCGCGGTCAGGGTGTGGAAGACCTGCGCCAGGGTGGTGTTCTGGGTCAGGACGAGCCAGAAGTCGGTCAGCTCGGCCCGCCCGGTCTCCTTGTTGATGCGGTAGCCCACGGGGTGCTGCATCCACGAGTTCGCCGCGAGGATGAAGTAGGCGGACAGCACGGTGCCGATCGACACCATCCATATGCAGGCGAGGTGGATCTTCTTCGGCAGCTTGTCCCAGCCGAAGATCCACAGGCCGATGAAGGTCGACTCGAAGAAGAAGGCGATGAGCGCCTCGAAGGCGAGCGGGGCGCCGAAGACATCGCCTACGAACCGCGAGTAGTCGGACCAGTTCATGCCGAACTGGAACTCCTGGACGATGCCGGTGACGACGCCCATCGCGATATTGATCAGGAAGAGCTTGCCCCAGAACTTCGTGGCCCGGAGGTACTTCTCCTTTTCGGTGCGCACCCACGCGGTCTGCAAGATCGCGACCAGTGCGGCGAGGGAGATCGTGAGGGGGACGAAGAGGAAGTGGTAGACGGTCGTGATGCCGAACTGCCAGCGCGCCAGCGTTTCCGGCGCCAAAGCTACGTCCACGTCGTCATCTCCTTCGGGTCGCCGTGGTCATGGCCGAAGTCCGTGTCGACATTCCCCTCAGGGCGGCAGGAATCAGGACACGCTTGTGAACGCGTTCACATTCACAAGCATTATGTCGCACCACCTCCAGCGGGTTTCAGCCGGGGTACCCCTAGCCAACAGTTTCAACAAATTGTTGAATGATACTCATGAAGATTCGCATCTCCTGGCCCGCGGGCCACCTCACCGCGACCCTCGACGAGACCCCGACCAGCACGGCGCTGGCCGAGGCCCTCCCGATCTCCGCCTCCGCCCACACCTGGGGCGAAGAGGTCTACTTCGACACCGGCGTCTCCGTGGCCCTGGAGCCCTGCGCCCAGCAGGTCGTCGAGCCGGGCACCGTCGCGTTCTGGACGGAGGGCGACGCGCTCGCGCTCCCCTACGGCCCGACGCCGATCTCCCGCGGGGGCGAGAGCCGCCTGGCGAGCCCGTGCAATGTCCTCGGCTCCTTCGACGGCGACCCGCGCCTGCTGGCCACCGTCCGCGACGGCGACCCGATCCGGGTGGAGCGGGCGTAGTGCCCGAACGAGCACCACACCCGTCCAGTGCTACATCTCCTTGAAGAACGCCTCCGCCGTGTGCAGGAAGATGTCGTTCGCCTCGCACTCACCGATCGTGATGCGCAGGCCCTCGCCCGGGAAGGGCCGGACCACCACACCGGCCTTCTCGCAGGCCGCAGCGAAATCGAGGGTCCGCTCCCCCAGCCGCATCCACACGAAGTTCGCCTGCGTCTCCGGCACGACCGTCCAGCCCTGGCCGAGGAGCCCCTCGTAGACCCGGGTGCGCTCGGCGACCAGCGAGCCGACCCGGCCCATCAGCTCGTCCTCGGCGCGCAGCGAGGCGACCGCCGCGTCCTGGGCCAGCTGGCTGACACCGAAGGGCACCGCCGTCTTGCGCAGGGCCGCGGCCACGGGCTCGTGTGCCACCGCAAATCCGACGCGCAGGCCGGCCAGTCCGTACGCCTTGGAGAAGGTGCGCAGCACGCAGACGTTCGGACGGTTGCGGTAGAGCTCGATGCCGTCCGGCACCTCGCGGTCGCGGACGAACTCGCGGTAGGCCTCGTCGAGGACGACGAGGATGTCCGAGGGCACCCGGTCCAGGAAGCGCTCCAGCTCGGCGCGGCGCACCGCGGTGCCGGTGGGGTTGTTGGGGTTGCAGACGAAGATCAGGCGGGTCCGCTCGGTGATCGCGTCGTACATCGCGTCGAGGTCGTGCACGTCCCCGGCGGCCAGCGGGACCTGGACGGACTTCGCACCCGAAATCTGCGTGATGATCGGGTAGGCCTCGAACGAGCGCCAGGCGTAGATCACCTCGTCACCGACGCCGGCCGTCGACTGGACCAGCTGCTGGGCCACGCCCACCGAGCCCGTGCCGGTGGCGATGTGGTCGGCCGGGATCCCGAACCGCTCCGCGAGCTCGTTCACCAGGCCGGTGCAGGCCAGGTCCGGGTAGCGGTTGAACCGGCCGGCCGCCTCGACCGCGGTCTCCAGCACGCCGGGGAGCGGCGGGTACGGGTTCTCGTTCGAGGACAGCTTGTACGCGACGGAACCGCCCGCGGCGGCGGGCTTGCCCGGCTTGTAGACGGGGATGCCGTCCAGCTCGGCGCGCAGCTTAGGGGTCTTCTCGCTCACCGCAGGTCCTCCTAGACCATCCCGTCCGACGTCGCCGTCGACTCAATACTGCTCACCATAAGAGGATTCCGCTCCGGCGAAAATGGCAGCGCCTGGATTGCGGGGGAGCGCACGCATATATGCGTGCGCCGGTGGCCTGCGCCGTGGCGCGCGTCCCTCGTACAGGTGAGTTGGGAACACCGCAGGGCCGTGCCGTTTTGGCATGCCCGTACCCGACGGCAAAGGGCCCATTCACCCCGAGGTCTCAAATGCCTTTATTTCCAAGGTCATTGGGGGTGGCGAACCATGCAGAAACGTGCCTGTCAACGCCTGCATATGCATCCAGGCCGCCCTCCCTGCCGAGCCCTACTATCGGCTCGCCATGACAGCAGCAGGGAAGCATCAGGTGAGCCGGACCGAGACCACCCGGCGGGCCGCCGGCCGACAGGGCCGGGCCGGCATCAGGGACGTGGCCGCCGCGGCGGGCGTCTCGATCACGACAGTCTCCGACGCGCTCAATGGCAAGGGACGGCTGCCCGACGCCACCCGCCGCCACGTCCGCGAGGTCGCCGACCGGCTGGGGTACCGCCCCTCCGCCGCAGCCCGCACGCTTCGTACCGGCAAATCGGGCCTCATCGGCCTGACCGTGACCACGTACGGGGATGAACCTTTCACCTTCACCGAGTTCGCGTACTTCGCCGAAATGGCCAGAGCTGCCACCTCGGCCGCGCTCGCCCGCGGCTACGCCCTCGTCATCCTGCCGGCCACCTCCCGGCACGACGTGTGGTCCAACGTCGCCCTCGACGGCACTGTCGTGATCGACCCCTCCGACCACGATCCCGTGGTCACCGAACTGGTCCGCCAGGGCCTTCCCGTGGTCTCCGACGGCCGACCCGCCGGCTCCCTCCCGGTCACCGCCTGGGTCGACAACGACCACGAGGCTGCCGTGCTCAATCTGCTGGACCACCTCGCGGCCGCCGGGGCCCGCCGTATCGGGCTGCTGACCGGGACGACCACGGACACGTACACCCACCTGTCCACCACCGCCTACCTCAACTGGTGCAAGCGGGTCGGCCAAGACCCCGTCTACGAGTCCTACCCGGCCCACGACCCCTGCGCGGGGGCGGTCGCCGCCGACCGGCTGCTCGCCCGGCCCGACCGCCCGGACGCCGTTTACGGGCTGTTCGACCCCAACGGCACCGACCTGCTCGCCGCGGCCCGCCGCTACGGCCTGCGGGTTCCCGAGGACCTGCTGCTCGTGTGCTGCAGCGAGTCCACCGTGTACGCCAACACGGAGCCGCCGATCACCACGCTCTCCCTCAAGCCGCGCCGCATCGGCACCGCCGTCGTGCAGCTGCTCATCGACGCCATCGAAGGGGTCGACACAGGGCGTACCGTCGAACAGGTCGTCCCGACCGAGCTGATCGTCCGTACCTCCTCGCAGCGCAGGAGCCCACGGACGACGATCAGCGCGCCCCGGTCACCGGCACAGGACTGACCGTTACACCGCCGAACCGGCGGGGCTGATGGTCCCGCCGGAAAGTTCGGCAACGCCGATTTCGGGATAAAGCGGCAGGAACGATCGGTTCCGCGCAGGATTCACCACCCCTGGTGCGTCACACAGCGCGAGCCGCATTCCTATGATGGGCGCACGACATCACGGATCCTCCGACCCGGAGGAGAGAGGATCCGCAGGTGTACGGCAGCGCGACGGTGGTGGAGGGGTCGATGACTCAGGGGGCCGGTCAGGGACCCGCGATGCGGACGGAGACGCTGCGGGACTTCCGGGTGCCGGTCACCGAACCCCATCCGTACGGCATGCCCGCGCGACTTCCCGAGGAGGCTCCGGTCTACGGCGAGTACCCCGCGTACTACGGCGAGCCCGCGCCCACCCCGGGAGCGGTACCGCCGCCCCCCGGCCCGGTCCCGCCCGCGCCCGCACCGGTACCCCCGGTCCCGCCCGCGCCCCCGGCCCCGCCGGTCCCCCCGCAGCCCGCCGCGGGCATGCCCCCCGCGGACGACGGCATGGACGGCTACACGCCCACCCAGCGCGACCTCCCGGTCATCGGCCGCGGCGGGCTGGGCGGCCCCGGGGACACCGTCCAAGTGCACTACGTGCCGCAGCAGGCGCCGAGCGGCCCCGGCCCGCTCTACGTCGTCGGCGACGTGCACGGCTACCTCGACGAGCTCGTCGCCGAGCTCCAGGCCCAGGGCATCATCGACGCCGAACTGCGCTGGTCGGCGGGGAACGCCCGCATCTGGTTCCTCGGCGACTTCACCGACCGCGGCCCCGACGGCATCGGCGTGATCGACCTCGTCATGCGGCTGTCCGCCGAGGCCGCAGCCGCCGGCGGCTACTGCAAGGCCCTCATGGGCAACCACGAACTGCTGCTCATCGGCGCCAAGCGGTTCGGGGACACCCCCGTCCAATCGGGCGCCGGCACCGCCACCTTCCAGGCGGCCTGGCTGCTCAACGGCGGCCAGCGCACCGACATGGAGCGGCTGGAGGACGTCCACCTGCAGTGGATGTCGCGCCTGGACGCGGCCGTGCTTGAGGACGGGCACCTGCTGCTGCACTCCGACACCACCGCCTACCTCGACTACGGGGACTCCATCGAGGACGTCAACGACACCATCCACGAGCTGCTCAACCGCAACGACGCGGACATCACCTGGGACCTGTTCCGCAAGTTCACCAAGCGCTTCGCCTTCCGCGACGAGGAAACCGGCCCCCAGGCCGTGCGCGAGCTCCTCGACACCTACGGCGGCAGCCGCGTCGTCCACGGCCACAGCCCCATCCCCTACCTGCTCGGCGAGGTGGGCACCGAGGACGGCGACGGCACCGGCGGCCCGGAGCTCGTCGACGGGCCCCACGTGTACGCGGACGGCCTCGCCATCGCGATGGACGGCGGCGTGACGATGGCCGGCAAGCTCCTGGTCGTGCAACTCCCCTTGAACGACTGAGGCTTGTCAGAAGGGGGGTATTTCGGGAAAGCCCCTGTCACGGCACGGCGTGAGCCCTCTACCATCGCCCTATCCGTAGCAGGCTCTCCTCCGTTTGTGCCGGCGCCCGGATCTACGCGGGCAAACCGGCCCCCACGGAGCATCGGGGGATGCACATGAACAGCGCTCCGCACCTGCTGACCGAAGACCGGCCGGAATTCGATCGGCTCCTCGACGAGGCGCTGCGCACCGCACACGAACGGCCGGAACTCGACGGGATCGGCGAACGGCTGAACGCCGAACAACTGCGCACCATGGCGATCGGGGCCAGCGCACTGCTGACCGCCGCGGCCTCGGCCGAGTACGACCACTACGTGGAGGTGCGCGGGGCACAGCGCGAGGAGATCCGCTCCACCCCGAGGGCGGACTACCAGAACGGCGGGCAGGAGGAGAGCGACGGGGCGGGCATCACCGCCGTGGTCGCGGTCCTCGCGCCGGTCCTGGCGGCCACCGCCATGGTGGTGTTCCTGCTGATCGGCTACATCCTGAAGGCAGTCGAGCCCGAACCGGACTTCGCCGACACGATGCTGACGGCAGGTTGGCTCTTCGGAGCCCTGACCGCCGTCACCCTGTTCGGCGCGGTGATCGCCCTGCTGGTGACGGCCGTACGCAACCGCGCGACCGAGGTGGCGGCCGATGACGAGGCCGCGGCCGCACCTGACGAGGTCGCGCTGGCGCGCGAGGCGTGGCGGAACGCCCTCCTGGAACGGGGCATCCTGCCGTTCCTCCGCGAGGCCCTCGCGGATCCGGCCGCGGAGCCGGCGCACCCCGCCCCGCACACGCAGAAGGCCGGGCGCATCCCCAACCTGGGATACACCCGGCCCGACTTCACCAGTCCCGGGTTCCCGTCACAAGGGACCCGGCCCGGCTACACACCTCCGGACTTCACCAGCCCCGACTTCGGCGGTCCGGGGACCGAACCGCACTGACGTCGGCCGGAGCCGAATCCGCGCGCTACTTGATTGCCTCCGGCTTGAGGTTCATGTCCTCCTGGGACAGCGCCCTGTGGGTGAACCGGGTCAGGCCGGTGGTGTCGCCCGGCTGCGGGTCCGCCGGCGTCCAGTCCTCGGTGCAGGTGAGGCGGTCCGGTGTGCCCGAGTTGATCCGGCAGGCGGTCTCCCAGATTTCGCCCAATGTGGTCAGCACCTCGATGTTGACGATGTTGGCCTGCGAGGAAATCGATACGGCACAGGGGTTGGGCGGATAGCCTTCCCCTCCGTCGGTGAGGTCGTACCAGATCCACGGCGTCGGGCTGGGAGTCAGGTCACGGATTCCCGCGTAGGTGGTGGTGTTCGAGAGGACGGCCTTCACCTCACTGCTGGCATCGGGCCTGTAGGCGTCGACGTCGAAGCACCGACCGCTGGTACCCTGCGGGCCCGTCGGACCGGTCGCACCGGTCGCACCGGTCGCACCGGTCGCACCGGTCAGGCCGGTGCCGGTGGCACCCGTCGGGCCAGTGGGGCCCGTCGGACCCGTCTTACCGGTCTTCCCCTTCGGACCGGTGGGGCCCGTCTTCCCCTTCGGGCCCCTCGGGCCGGTCGGTCCCGTCTCACCCTTGCACTTGTCGCTGCCTGCCGGTTGTGCCGTATCCGCCGGGCCCATCGCCTTCTTCGCGGTGGTCGCACAGCGGTCGCCGCTGTACGGCACCGCCACGGACCCCCCGGACTGCGGCGCACCCACAGCCGCCGGAGCGGCCATGCCGGCCAGCACCAGCGCCACGGAGGCGAACGTGCCCCCGACCAGCCAGCCCGTCCGGCGGGGCAGCGGCCCCAGGGAAGATCGGGGCCTGTCCTCAGAACTCATGTACCGCTCCTCGTGCACGCGATCGGATGTTTCCCCGAAGCCCGCACGCCCGCACGGACTCCGCGAGCAGTCATCTTGAAGAGCAGTTCCCTCCGAGCCGGTCCGGCTCGCCCAGGTGGTCAGACGAACGGACCAGCACACAGGGCCACATGGCCGTGTGCGCCAGCCGCCCGGGGCGGCAGACCGGCGTGCCGCACGTGGCCCGGGTGACTGCGTCCCTAGGGTCGGCCGCCGTGAAGCCGACCATTTGCCTCTGCATGATCGTGAAGAACGAGTCCGCCGTCATCGAGCGCTGCCTGGACTCGGTACGCGACCTCATCGACACCTGGGTCATCTCCGACACCGGATCCACCGACGGCACCCAGGAACTGATCCGCCACGCCCTCCGCGGAATCCCCGGCGAACTGCACGAGGAGCCCTGGAAGGACTTCGGCCACAACCGCAGTCTCAACATCGCGCACGCCCGCGGTAAGGCCGACTACCTGCTCCTCCTCGACGCCGACCTGGTCCTGCGCCGCACCGGCCCGCTGCCCCCGCTGACCGCGCAGTCGTACATGCTGCGGCACGAGGGCTCGACGGAGTACCGGATCAAGCGCCTGGTCCGCGGCGACCTTCCCTGGCGGTACGAGGGCGTCACCCACGAGTACCTGACCTGCGACCACCCCGACGAGTACGAGCAACGCCCCGGCATGCAGGAGAACCTCGACGCCCTCCTCATCGAGGACCACGCCGACGGCGGCTCCCGACACGACAAGTTCGAACGCGATGCCCGCCTGCTCGGCGCCGAATTCGAACGGGACCCGGCGAACACCCGGACGGTCTTCTACCTCGCGCAGACCATGCGGGACATGGGAAACACCGCGGAGGCGATCCGGCTCTACGAGCACCGCGCGGCCATGGGCGGCTGGGACGAGGAGGTCTACTACGCCCTCCTCCAGGTCGGTGTCCTGAGCGCCGAAGCCGGCGACTGGCCGGCCGCGATGGACGCCCTGACCCGCGCCTGGGAGTTCCGTCCCACCCGCCTGGAGGCCTGCTACGAACTCGCCTCACGGCTGCGCCTGCTGGGCCGGTACCACGCCGCACACGCGATCACCTCAGCCGTGCTGGACCGGCCGGCCCCGGCGGACCTGCTCTTCGTCCACCCGTGGGTCTACCGGTGGGGGCTGCTCTTCGAGCACTCCATCAGCGCCTACTGGGTGGGGGACATGGACGCCTCGCTACGTGCCTGCGACCGGCTGCTCGCCCTGCCCGACCTGCCCGAGGCCTACCGTCAGCAGACCACGACCAACCGCGGCTACGCCCTGGAGCAGGGGGCCTCGTCGCTCCTCGTTTCACGTGAAACATTGCCCGCGGCCAGGGCCTGACCTGCCCGGGCCCGCCCGGGCCCGCCCGGGGTGCCCGTCCCCGGCCGGCCCGGGCACCCAGCGGCGCGGCGCGGCCCCTGGCGTGGGCGTCACCCGGCGGCCCGGGCCTCCGGCCGGAGCGTCACCCGGCGGCCCGGTCCGCCGGCGGGCGACGCCGCAGCGTGGCATCCGCCAGCGCCGGTCGGCGCCAGACCCCGTCCGGGTGGTAGAGGTTCGTACCGGGCGGCACGATCTCGTCGATGCGGTCCAGCGCGGCATCGTCGAGCACCAGGGAAGCGCCCCCGACCAGCGATTCCAGCTGCTCCATGGTTCGCGGGCCGATGATCACGGAAGTGACGGCGGGGTGCGCGACCGGGAAGGCGACGGCCAGTTCGGACAGGGTGCAGCCGATCCCGTCGGCGAGCTCGACGAGCTTCTCCACGGCCTTGAGCTTCGCGAGGGTGTCGGGAAGCTCCGGGTCGAAGCGCGCCGGCGTGCGTGCGGCCCGTCCCGAGGTCAGGTCGATGGGCCCACCGAGGCGGTACCTACCGGTCAGGAACCCGGAGGCGAGCGGGCTCCACGTGAGGACGCCCATCCCGTACCGCTGGGCCACCGGCAGTACGTCGGCCTCGATGCCCCGCGCGAGGACCGAGTAGGGCGGCTGTTCCGTCCGGAACTTCGGCAGCGCCCGCCGCTCGGCGGTGTGGTGCGCCTCGACGAGTTCCTCGGCGGGGAACGTGGAACAGCCGAAGGCCCTGATCTTTCCCGCCCGCACCAGATCGCCGAGGACCGACAGGGTCTCCTCGATGTCCGTCGTGGGGTCCGGCCGGTGCACCTGGTAGAGGTCGATCCATTCGGTGTCCAGCCGGCGCAGGCTGTCCTCGACGGCACGCACGATCCAGCGCCGCGAGTTCCCGCTGCGGTTGCGGCCCTCGCCCATCTGGAAGTGGACCTTCGTCGCCAGCACGACGTCGTCGCGGCGGCCGCGGAGGGCCTTGCCCACGATCTGCTCGGACTCGCCGGCGGAGTACATGTCCGCGGTGTCGATGAAGTTGATGCCCCGGTCGAGCGCGGCATGCACGATCCGCACGCACGCGTCGTGGTCCGGGTTCCCCACCGCTCCGAACATCATGGTCCCGAGGCAGTGCGCGCTGACCTCCATGCCGGTACGGCCCAGACTGCGGTATCTCATGGTCATGGAGCGGCACTGTAGGAGTTGGAGCGCACTCCAGCGCAAGCCCCACGGGCTGTGGCCGGTCGGTCGGACCCCGGGACGGGCCCGCGACTCCCCCCAATTCGGGTCGCGGGTCCGGCCCGAGGGGCCCGGCGGGTCAGTCCGCGATCGGCAGGTAGACCCGGTTGCCGGTCGCCGCGAACTCGGCGGACTTCGCCGCCATGCCCGCCTCGATCTCATCCGCCTTCAGGTCTCCGCCGTGCTCACGGCGGATGTCCTGGGAGATCTTCATCGAGCAGAACTTCGGGCCGCACATGGAGCAGAAGTGCGCGGTCTTGGCCGGCTCGGCCGGGAGCGTTTCGTCGTGGAACTCGCGGGCCGTGTCCGGGTCGAGGGCCAGGTTGAACTGGTCCTCCCAGCGGAACTCGAAGCGCGCGTCCGACAGGGCGTCGTCCCACTCCTGGGCGCCCGGGTGCCCCTTGGCCAGGTCCGCCGCGTGGGCGGCGATCTTGTACGTGATGACGCCGGTCTTGACGTCGTCGCGGTTGGGCAGGCCCAGGTGCTCCTTCGGCGTCACGTAGCAGAGCATCGCGGTGCCCCACCACGCGATCATCGCGGCGCCGATGCCCGAGGTGATGTGGTCGTACGCCGGGGCGACGTCCGTGGTCAGCGGGCCGAGCGTGTAGAACGGGGCCTCCTCGCAGATCTCCTGCTGGAGGTCGATGTTCTCCTTGATCTTGTGCATCGGGACGTGACCCGGGCCCTCGATCATGGTCTGCACGTTGTGACGCTTGGCGATCGTGTTCAGCTCGCCCAGCGTCTTCAGCTCGGCGAACTGCGCCGCGTCGTTGGCGTCCGCGATCGAGCCGGGGCGCAGGCCGTCGCCCAGCGAGTACGTCACGTCGTACGCCGCGAGGATCTCGCAGAGCTCCTCGAAGTTCGTGTAGAGGAAGTTCTCCTGGTGGTGGGCCAGGCACCAGGCGGCCATGATCGAGCCGCCGCGGGAGACGATGCCGGTCTTGCGGCGGGCGGTCAGCGGCACGTACGGCAGCAGCACGCCGGCGTGGACCGTCATGTAGTCGACGCCCTGCTCGGCCTGCTCGATGACCGTGTCCTTGTAGATCTCCCAGGTCAGCTCCTCGGCCTTGCCGTCGACCTTCTCCAGGGCCTGGTAGAGCGGCACGGTGCCGATCGGCACGGGAGAGTTGCGCAGCACCCACTCGCGCGTGGTGTGGATGTTGCGGCCCGTGGAGAGGTCCATGACCGTGTCGGCACCCCAGCGGGTGGCCCAGGTCATCTTCTCGACCTCCTCCTCGATGGAGGAGGTGACCGCGGAGTTGCCGATGTTGGCGTTGACCTTCACCAGGAACTTCTTGCCGATGATCATCGGCTCGATCTCCGGGTGGTTCACGTTCGCGGGCAGCACGGCACGGCCGGCCGCGATCTCCTCGCGCACGACCTCGGGGGAGACGTTCTCACGGATCGCGACGAACTCCATCTCCGGGGTGACCTCACCACGGCGGGCGTACGCGAGCTGCGTGACGGCCTGCCCGCCCCTGCCGCGGCGCGGCAGGCGCGGGCGGCCCGGGAAGACCGCGTCGAGGTTCTTGAGGCCGCCGCGCGGCGAGGTGTGCTTGATGCCGTCGTCTTCGGGGCGCACGGGACGGCCCGCGTACTCCTCGGTGTCGCCGCGGGCAATGATCCAGTTCTCGCGCAGCGGCGGCAGACCGCGGCGGACATCGGTCTCGGTCTGCGGGTCGGTGTACGGGCCGGACGTGTCGTAGAGGGTCACGTCCTTGCCGTTGGTGAGGTGCACCTGGCGCACCGGCACCCGGATGTCGGGGCGGGAGCCCGCCACGTAACCCTTGTGCCAGCCCGGCTGGCGCTCGGTCTGGCCGTCGGTGTCCTGGCCGACGGCAGGCGTGCGTGCGTCCTGAATGGTCATGAGACCTGATCTCCCTACGCCGGCATTACCCGGTAACAGGTTCGGCGGTCGGCGCAGCCTCCTCCCGTACGCATGTGCCCGCGTACGGTGATCAGCGCCCTCTCAGCCCGGTGCTCCGAGCTCCCGCGTTGTGCAAAGGTGCCCCCACGCTAGCGTCATCTGTGGCGTGCTGAACAGTGGGCCCCCTCAACTCTTGCGATGATCAGTCGGTGACGCCTTCGACTCAGCCCCCCGACGAATCCGCCGAGCCCTCAGGTCACACCGGCCCCGCGCATGCCGATCACGACCATGCGCACGGGCACGGCCACTCCCACGGCCACGGCCCTGCGGCTCCTGTCTCGAAGCACCTGCGCAAGGTCATCGCGGCCGTACTGATCCCCTTCGCCACAGCCGTGTTCGTCGGCATGGCGGTGCTCTGGCCGGGCGGTGCCCCCGCCCACGAGCGCTCCGGCGTGGGCTTCGACCGCCAGACCGAGCAGGCGCGGGTCGTCAAGCTCGAACAGGTCGACTGCAAATCCGTGAACGCCTCACAGGTGCCGCCGACGGCCAACCCCTCGACACCGGAGGGCCGCGAGGCACGGGCCGCTCAGACCGGCCAGTGCAAGAAGGCCACGGTCGAGGTGGGCACCGGGCCCGACAAGGGCCGCACCTTCATCGAGATCGTCCAGCCGGGAGCGCCCCGGCAGTTGGCGGACGGTCAGCAGGTGGTCGTGGCCTACGCCCCCGACGCACCGCGGGACCTGCAGTACTCCGTGATCGACGTGAACCGCAAGATCCCGTTGGCGGTGCTGGCCGGCATCTTCGCCCTGGTGGTGGTCCTGGTGGGGCGGATGCGCGGCCTGTTCGCGCTGGTCGCCCTCGCCATCAGCTTCGCCGTGCTGACCCTGTTCATCCTGCCGGCGATCCTGCAGGGCTCGAACCCACTGGTCGTAGCGGTCATCGGAGCGAGCGCCATCATGCTGATCGCGCTCTACCTGTGCCACGGGCTGACCGCCCGCACCTCCGTCGCGGTCCTCGGCACGCTCGTCTCGCTGCTGCTGATCGGACTCCTGGGATCGGTGTTCATCGACTGGGCGTTCCTCACCGGGAACACCGACGACAACACCGGGCTGATCCACGGCCTGTACCCGGACATCGACATGAGCGGTCTGCTGCTCGCGAGCATCATCATCGGTTCGCTCGGCGTGCTCGACGACGTGACGGTCACTCAGACCTCGGCCGTCTGGGAACTCCACCACGCGGATCCGGCGATGGGGCCGCGGTCCCTGTACCGCGCCGCCATCCGCATCGGCCGCGACCACATCGCGTCGGTGGTCAACACCCTCGTCCTGGCCTACGCGGGCGCAGCCCTACCCCTGCTGCTGCTGTTCTCGATCGCGAACAGCAGTGTGGGCGCAGTGGCCAACAGCGAGCTGGTCGCGGTGGAGATCGTACGGACCCTCGTGGGCTCGATCGGCCTGGTGGCGTCGGTCCCGGTGACGACGGTGCTGGCAGCGCTGGTGGTGTCCGCCGACCGGCCGGCGGGCCCGGCCGGTACGCCGACGGCCCCCGGCGCGGGACGCGGAGGGCGGGGCCGGGGGCGGCGGCGCAAGCGCTGAACCGGCCGTCAGCCGGCGTTCTGCTCGTTCTGCCGGGACTCGGCGAGGATTCTGTCGAGCGCCTCGTCGAGGCTCATCTCGAAGTCCCCGAGGTTGCGCTCCTGACCGAGCGGAACCAGCCGGTCGGTACGGTCGAGGAAGGCGACCAGAGGTGCCGCACCGGCCCGGAAGAGGGCGCGGTCGCTGCCGACCTGGAGCCGGATGTGGACGTCGGACAGGTCTTCGGACGAGGTCGGGGCGATGTGCACATCCCCTTCCCCGCACGGCTGGTTGATGCCGTCGAGCAGGAGTTCCCGCCCGAACGCCCAGGTCACCGGCGCGTCCCCGGGAAGGTGGAAGGTCAGCCGTACCGCGTACGGGTCACCGCCGTCGTACCGGAGCTCGACCGGGATCCGGAAGGAGAGCTCCTCAGAAACGAGGAAGCTCATCATGACCTCTGCCTGTACCGACTCGCGCATTGCCTACCCCGCTGTTGTGGAAGTGGCCAGGAATGACCCCCCGGGACCCCCTTGACAAGACTGGTGGAAGCGCTAGCGGATCACAAGGAGTGAGTTTTCAGATACTGATAGAGAAGGAGAGGGTACTCAACAGCGCGCCTACTTCACTCCGTAGCCGATCCACTACCCACGGCAATCGTTCCTGCTGATGGAGGGGAAGGGAAATGGCCATCGTGGCGGCGGCGTCGCCGGCGATGATCGGGATCGCGGCGCACACCGTGCCGAGGGCGTACTCCTGGCGCTCGGTCACGGGCTCCATGCGCCCCAGCGAACCGATCTTCTGCTCCAGGGCGCGCTGGTCCCGCACGGTGTAGGGGGTGATGGCCTCGACGGGATGGCGGTCGTAGTAGTCCCGGCGGGTCTCCTCGTCGAGCTGGGCCAACAGGCACTGTCCGATCGCGTGTGCGTGGCCGGTCGCCCGGAAGTCGGCCCACTCCTCGACAGCCGGATAGGCCGGGGTGTCCGACACTCCCACGACCTCGATTTCACCCTCGCGGAAGACCGCGAAGTAGACAGGAGCTCCGACCACGTCGCGGAAGTGCCCGAGCGAATCGCGGATCATGGTGCGACGTTTCTGCTGCAACCCACCGGCCGCCAGCCGCCCGGCCGCGGCCCCGAGGACGAAAACCCCGCCCTCGCGGCGCAGATAACCCTCGTGCGTGAGCGTCCGCAGCAGGTGGTACGCGGTGGGCAGCGGAAGCCCTGCCTCGCGCGCCAATTGTTTCGCCGGGGCTCCCCCACCATGGGAGCCGGCTGCTTCGAGCAGCCGCAACGCCCGCTGGACCGAGCCGATCAGTGTCGGCACACCGGCATTGTGAACCGGAGACAATGACTCACCCCCAGGGCGTGGCGGCAGGCTGTGGGGCCCGCCCTGCGGGACTCTATCGACCGCGCCCCGCCCCGGTGAGCGGCTCGGAGCCCCGCGTTAGGCCACCCGGGTTAATCCCCGGGCGGCCCGAACCGGAGCCCGTGCACCCCTGCTACCACTCGCGGGACGAAGACTTCGCGCTGCTACCGCCGAACTTCTTGACCAGGAAGACCAGGGCGCCGACCAGGCCGGCGAAGAGCAGCAGTTTGAAGGCGAACCCGATCAGGGCACCGAGGATGCTCGTGATGACGCCGCCGAAGACGAAGAGCACCAGAAGCGGGATCGCGACCCACTTCACCCACCAGGGCATGCCTGCCAATGTCTCCCGGATGCCGTCCATGTCCTCGCCTCTTCCTCTTCCGCGTCCCGTCGGTGACGTCCGCTTTCCTGCCTTCGATGCTAGGAGGGCGCGTGCACGAACGGGGGCCCGTGAGCCCCCGGACTCCCCTGATCCTGCCCCTAGGGGGATCAGGGGGCCGACCCCCACCCGCCGCCGTCACGCCTCCGGCGGGGAGAACACGACCAGCACCTTCAGGTCCTCGGTGATGTGGTGGAACTTGTGCGGCACACCGGCCGGAACGTAGACGACGCTGCCTCGGCCCACGGTCGTCGTCTCCTCCCCGACCGTGATCGAAGCGCGGCCGCTGACGACGAAGTACACCTCGTCCTGGCGGTGCGGCTGCTGCGGATCGCTCTGGCCGGCGTCGAGTGCGTACAGCCCGACCGACATGTTCCGCTCGCGCAGGAACTGAAGGTAGGCGCCGTCGTTGGCGAGCCGCTCCGCTTCGAGCTCGTCCAGCCGGAAGGCCTTCATCGTCGTTGTGCCCCTGATTCTCACGGTCCTGCATCGGCGGATCCGCCGATGTCCCACGCGGATCTTCTCTGCCACGATCAGACACATGACGAATTTCGTAGTCAAGACACTGGCGAACGCGGCCGCCCTCGCCGTCGCCATCTGGCTGATTTCGGGCATCACGCTCGACGACGGCAGCCCGCTGGGGCGCAGAACGCTGACGCTGATCCTCGTCGCCCTGGTCTTCGGCCTGGTGAACGTCATCGTCAAGCCGGTGGTGAAGCTCCTCTCGCTGCCGCTGTTCGTCCTCACGCTCGGCCTGTTCACCCTCGTCGTGAACGCCCTGATGCTGCTCCTGACCTCGTGGCTCGCCGGGCTGCTCGACCTCAGCTTCCACGTGGAGAACTTCTGGAGCGCACTGCTCGGCGGCGTGGTCATCTCCCTCGTGTCCTGGGCCGTGAGCATGGCCCTGCCCGAGAAGAACTGAACGGAGCGACGACCGTGTACCGCGTGTGCTTCGTCTGCACGGGCAACATATGCCGCTCGCCCATGGCCGAGTCCGTCTTCCGCGCCCGTGTCGCCGAGGCCGGGCTCGACGGCCTGGTCGAGGTGGACAGCGCCGGAACCGACGGCTGGCACGCGGGGGACGGAGCGGACCCGCGCACCGTCACCGTCCTGGAAGCCGCCGGGTACGCGCAGAACCACCGCGCCCGGCAGTTCCGTGCCCCGTGGTTCGCCGGCCTCGACCTGGTCATCGCCCTGGACGAGGGACACCTGCGTACACTGCGGGCCCTGGCTCCCACCGCCGAGGACGCCGCCAAGGTCCGGCTGCTGCGGTCCTACGACCCGGCCGCCCCGGCCGGGGGCGACGTACCGGATCCCTACTACGGCTCCCTCGACGGGTTCGAGGAGTGCCTGCAGCTCGTCGAGGGGGCGTGCACGGGCCTGTTGAAGGCCGTGCAGGAGGCCCTCGAACAGAAGGAGCGCGCCGCGTGACCGACCGCGCGAAGGACCGCGCCCGGGGGACGGCCCGGGAGACGACCCCGACGACGACGCCGGAGACGGGCGACGGCACCCGGGCCGTGCGTGCCGGGCTGCCCGCGCCGGTGAAGAACGAACCGGCCCTACCCGGACCGGTCTTCGCCGCTCACTTCCACCTCCCCGGCGACGTCACCGGCCCGTACACCTACGGCCGGGACACCAACCCCACCTGGACGCTGCTGGAGCAGGCCATCGGGGAACTGGAGGCCCCCGGCCGGGAGGGCGTGGACACCGTCGTCTTCGCCTCCGGCATGGCCGCCGTCTCCGCCGTCCTCTTCTCCCAGGCCCGCGCCGGCGACACCGTCGTCCTGCCCGAGGACGGCTACCAGGCACTGCCGCTGGTGCGGGATCAACTGGAGGCCTACGGGATCCGCGTTCGCACCGCGCCGACCGGCGGTGACGGGCAGCTCGCCGCCCTCGACGGTGCCCGGCTGCTGTGGATCGAGACGCCGTCCAATCCCGGGCTCGACGTGTGCGACGTGCGGCGCCTGGCCGACGCGGCCCGCGCGGGCGGCACCCTGGTCGCCGTCGACAACACCCTCGCCACCCCGCTCGGACAGCGGCCGCTGGAGCTCGGGGCGGACTTCTCCGTGGCCAGCGGCACCAAGGGGCTCACCGGCCATGGCGACGTCCTCCTGGGCTACGTCGTCTGCCGTGACGCGCAGCTCGCCGCCGGAATCCGCCGCTGGCGCAAGATCATCGGGGCGATCCCGGGACCCATGGAGGCCTGGCTCGCCCACCGCTCCCTGGCCACCCTCCAGCTCCGCGTGCAGCGCCAGTGGGCCAACGCCTCGGCGGTCGCGGAGGCCCTGGCCGACCGGGCCGAGGTGGCAGCGCTGCGCTACCCGGGGCTGGTGTCGGACCCGTCACACGCCACGGCCTCCCGGCAGATGCGCGGGTACGGCTCGGTCGTCTCCTTCACCCTGCCCGACCGCGCCTTCGCCGAACGCTTCCTGGCCGCCCTGCACCTCGTCGAGGACGCCACCAGCTTCGGCGGCGTGCGTTCCACGGCGGAGCGGCGGGGGCGGTGGGGCGGCGACGCGGTCCCGGAGGGCTTCATTCGCTTCTCCGCCGGCGCCGAGGACACGGAGGACCTGGTCGCGGACGTGCTGCGCGCCCTCGACGCTGCGGTCGCCGACCGGGTCTGAGCTGTCGACCGCACACGCGAAGGGCGGTCCGAGCCTCCCCCCTCCTGGCTCGGACCGCCCCGGGTTCCTCGCGAAGAACCACGTGCTCAAGGCTAGTTGACCCAGCGTCAGAGTCCAATCACGGTAACGACAGCGGCCTATCGACATATTTATAGTTGAAGGACCCCACCGAGAGGGGCCTCTCATGGACCTGGCCCTGCTGCGCACCTTCGTCGCCGTACACCGGGCCGGCTCGTTCACCCGTGCCGCTGCACTCCTCGGGCTGTCCCAGCCCGCCGTCACCTCCCAGATCCGGACCCTCGAGCGCCAGCTGGGCCGACCGCTGTTCCACCGGCGGGCCCGCGGGGTCACCCCCACTGCCGTCGGGGACGAACTCGCCCACAAGGCCGCCCCGCACCTCGACGCGCTCCTGCAGATCACCGAGACCGAACGGGAGGCTGCCGGAGCCGCGCGCACCCTGCACCTCGCCGGTCCCCCGGAGTTCCTGTGCCTGCGTGTCCTGCCCGCCCTCGCGCCCCTCGTCGGCCAGGGCCACACCCTGCGGACCACCCTGCGGACCGGAGCCGAGGAGACCCTCGACGAACTGGCCGCCGGCCACCACGACCTCGTCGTCACCACCGCCCGCCCGCGCGGCGAGCTCTTCACCGCCACTGCCCTGTGCGACGAGGAGCACGTACTGGTCGCCGCTCCCTACTGGGCCGCGCTCGTGGACCCGGACCGCCTGCGCGACAGCGGCCCCGCCACCCTCGACGGCATTCCACTCGTCGAGGTCCATGAGAGCCTGCCGCTCGTCACCCGCTACTGGGCGGCGGTGTTCGAGACCCGGCCCGACACCCGGCAGCCCGACACCGCAACCGTGGTCGTCCCCGACCTGCGGGCCGTACTCGAATGCGTCCGGGCAGGCGCCGGGCTCGCCGTCCTGCCCCGCTACCTGTGCCAGGGTGCCCTCGACGGCGGGCAGGTCGTGGCCCTGCTGGAGCCCGCCGTGCCCCCGCTGCGCACCTGGTTCCTCGTCGTGCGCACCGGGAGCCTCTCCCTCGCCCACCTCTCCCGCGCCCACGAGCGGCTGCTACGCGCCGCCGCACAGTGGTGAGCATTCCGGTTCCCGTCCGCGGCGCGTTTCAGAAGCGGAGTCCTGGGCCACTCTTCTCCCATGACCGAACGTCCCGTGGTCAAACGCACCGCCCGCGCGATCCTGCTCGACGGTGACGACCTGATCCTCATCAAGCGCACCAAACCCGGTGTGGACCCCTACTGGCTCACCCCCGGCGGGGGAGTCGAGCCCTCCGACGAGACCGTCGTGGATGCCCTCCACCGGGAGGTCCACGAGGAACTCGGTGCGAAGATCACAGATGTGGTGCCCTGCTTCGTCGACACCGTGGAGCACATCGCCGACGGGGGAGTGACCGGAGTGAAGGTGCAGCACTTCTTCGTCTGCCGGCTCGCATCGATGGACCCCGCCGAACGGCACGGCCCCGAGGTGGACCAGCCGGAAGGAACCTACGAGATCGTGCGTGTGCCGTTCAGCCGGGTCGGCATCGCCGCCGTCCACCTCGTACCTCTGTCCCTGCGGCACTACCTGGACGGCAACATCGAGGGTGTGCGGGCCATGCACGCTCCCGACTTGGGCTGATCCGAGGCTGCCGGAAGGCGGGCGCACGCCGTCGTCAGCCGGCGACGCCCGCCAGTTCCTCGACCGCGTCATAGCGGATCCGCTCCCGCGGAATGCCGATCCGCTCCAGCTCGCCCACGCCGCTGCGGATCATCGCCGGCGGCCCCGAGACGAAGGCGTCGTACGAGCTCCACGGCCCGTGCAGGCCGATCGCCTGCGGCAGCTGCCCCTCCAGCCCCACGCCGACCACAGGGCGGACCGACAGCCACGGGTGCGAGCGCTGGAGCCCAAGCAGGGTGTCCTTGTCGTACAGGTCCCCGTCCGTGCGCGCCCCGAAGAACACCTCCACGGGTCGCCGTTCGCCGTGCACGGCCACGTCCTCGATCAGCGCCTTGATCGGGGCGATGCCGGTTCCGCCGGCCAGGCACAGCATCCCGTTGTCGGTGCTGTGATCCACCACCATCGACCCGGCCGGCGGCCCGAGCCGCAGCACATCGCCGGGGCGGGCATGGCGTACGAGGGCGTTCGAGACCCAGCCGGCCGGAACGGCCTTGACGTGGAAGGACAGCAAGCCGTCGGCGCGCGGGGCGGAAGCGAACGAGTAGTGCCGCCAGACCCGCGGCCACCAAGGAGTCTCAAGGCTCGTGTACTGGCCGGCCAGGAAGGGATACGGCTGGTCGGGGCGGACGGTCAACACGGCGATGTCGGGCGTGCGCAACTCGTGCGACACCACCTCGGCATGCCACCACGCGGGGGACTTCAGCTCGTCCATAGCCGCGGCATCGATCATGATCTGGGAGATGGCGGTGTAGGCCCGCACCCATGCGGCCTCCACCTCCGGCCCCCAGGTGTTCTGGGCGTACCGGGACAACGCCCCGATCAGCGCCTCGCCCACCACCGGATAGTGGCCGGCGAGCGTGCCGTACTTGCGGTGCCCGGTGCCCAGCCGCTGCAGGTAGGGCGTGAGGACCTCGGGGTTGTCGATGTGCTCGGCCGCTGTGAGCAGCGCCCTCAGCAGCCTGTCGCGCTGGGTGTCCATCGCCGCCGGGAACATGCCCCGTACCTCCGGATGCCCGGTGAACACCAAGGCGTAGAAGTAAGAGGTCACCCGGTCGGCGACGGGTGCGATCTCCTCCAGCGTCCGGCGGATGAGCACCGCGTCCGGGGAGGGCTCGGCCTGACTGCCCCCGGACGGTATCCGGACCGTCCCTCTGGCCGATCTGGTGGGCGGAGCGTCCATGCGGTGCCTCGCTTCGAACATCTCGGTCGGTAAGCACGCCACGGCCTTCGAATCCGTGGTTCCGGGGCTCACAGACTGCCAGCCGACCCAGATACTCGCGGGCGAATGAAGAAATCGCTCGTTCCGAACCCCCTTTCCTCTTAAGATGCCTCAACTTCCGGGCGGGCCAAGGCAACGAGCTGGTATGCGTCGCGCAGATCCCGCCCTTCGTAGACGTGCGTGGCGCGTTCGGCAAGAGCGGGCCGGGCATTGACCGCCACCGATACCGGCACCGCATCGAAGAGCACCGCGTCGGTCGCCGAGTCTCCGTACGCCACGCAGTCCGCCCGGTTGACACCGAACCGGGAGCACAGCCGGTCGGCCACGACGACCTTGTCCTTCGGCGTCAGGATCCCGGCCGCGTCCACGGGCCGGGTGAACGGGACCTCGGGGAAGACCGAGCCGTGGGCGGCGTGTGCACCCCACTCCAGCAGCATCTCCACGAAGAACGACGGCGACAGCGAGATCACCGCGCAGTAGTCGCCCTGCTCCCGGATGGCCTGCCACACCTCGCGGATCCCGGCCAGCCAAGGAGCTCCGTCGAACGCCGCCCGGACGTGCGCGGGCGTCAGCTCCGCCCACAGGGCGTGGGCCGCCACGGAGAACTCGTGAGGACCGATCTCACGGGCCCCGAACGACCTCTCCAACTCGGCGATCTCCGCGCCCAGCCCGAGCTGCCGAGAAATCTCGACCGGCGCTGCCGAGCCGTACATCAGGGTGCCGTCGAGGTCGAAGAGGTGCAACAAGGTCATGAGAGTGGAGGCTAGCCGCTGGTTTCACGTGAAACGGTCTGTTTCACGTGAAACCACGGCCTTGGTTTCACGTGAAACATCGGGCGGTTTCACGTGAAACATCTGGCCGATCGGTGCGGAACATCGCCCGAATTCCCCTGGACGCCTCCCGGCCGTTGATCCAATCTGGGCCCGTGACACCACCACACCTCACCAACCTGTCCATCCGCGCGCTGACAACGGATGATCACCGCCACTGCGCCAACCTGTCCGAGGACCGCGGGTGGCCGCGCGAGGACCACAAGTGGGGCCTACTCCTCGCCGCTGGCAAGGGTTACGGCGTAGACGCCCCCGACGGGCGGGGGCTCGCCGCCGCCTGTGTCGTCACCTCCTACGGACACACCTACGACAAGCCGGAGCTGGCTGCCATCGGGATGGTCCTCGTGGCCGACCGGTACGCACGCCAGGGCCTGGGCCGCCGCCTCATGACCCACCTCTGCGACGACGTTCTCAAGGGCGTCCCGCTCACCCTCCACGCCACCCCCTACGGCCGTCCCCTCTACGAGGAGCTCGGCTTCACCGTTACGGGGCGGGCCGAAATGCTCCGGGGCTCCTTCCACCCCGATCCCTCGACCCCAGAGCCGGACAGCACCACGGTCCGACCCGCCGCCGCCGAGGACATCGCACGGATCCTCCGCCTGGACGCGGAGGTGTTCGGTGCCGACCGGACCCACCTGATCACGCGGCTCCCGGCCTTCGCGGACCGACTTTTGGTCGCCGAAGACGGCGCGGGCCACCTCACCGGGTACGCCGCAATCTGGCCCAACATGGAGACGCATGTGATCGGCCCGCTGATCGCGCGCGACACGGGCTGCGCGAAAGCCCTCGTCACCGCCCTCGCCGCGACCACCGGCAGGCCCCTGCGCACCGATGTCGACGTCCGCCATGAGGAGCTCGTCGCCTGGCTCAAGGAGCGCGGCCTGGCCTCTGTCGCCTTCAACGCGGTCATGACCCGCGACATCCCCGGACTCCCCGGGGACTGGACCCGGCGCTGGGCCCCGCTCACCGTGGCCGCCGGCTGAGACAGGAGCGCTTCCATGTCCGACACCACCGAGCTCATCATCCGCCCGGCGACCGAAGAGGACCTGCCGGCCGTCGTCGCGATGCTGGCCGACGATCCCCTGGGCGCCACGCGCGAATCCCCGGACGACCTCGCGCCGTACCGAGCAGCGTTCAAGCGCCTCGCCGCGGATCCCCACCAGCATGTGGTCGTGGCGGTCCGCGACGGACGGGTCGTGGGCACGCTCCAGCTCACCATCGTCCCGGGCCTGTCCCGCAAGGGGGCCACCCGCTCCCTCATCGAAGGCGTCCGCGTCCACGCCGACGAGCGCGGCAGCGGCCTGGGCACCCGGTTCATCACGTGGGCGATCGAGCAATCCCGCCGGGAGAACTGCGAGCTGGTCCAGCTCACCTCCGACGCGACCCGCACCGATGCCCACCGCTTCTACGAGCGGCTCGGCTTCACCCCGTCCCACATCGGCTTCAAGCTCGCCCTCTGACCGCTCACGGCAGGCAGGGCCGGTGAGGGCCGGACGGGTTCCGCTTCGGCCCTGCGCTCGCGGATCCCGCTCGAACACGGGCTCGCGACTTGAGAGCCGCTGCCCGTCCGGTGACGGGGCGGGCAGCGGACGGAGGCCTGGCGGCGGGTCAGCCGATCCCCCGCCAGCCCTGCGGGTCCACCCCGCCCGGTACCGGGGCCTCGGAGTCGTACGGCTGCCGGGTGAACATGAACGAGCCCAGGTCGAGATGGCTCACCGAGCCGTCGGGCCGCCGGACGGCCCGGAGCGTCTCCCCCGCGTAATACCCGTTCAGGCCGACCCAAGTGCCGTCCGGCTCCGCCCGGAACCGGGCCGCCCGGCCCATCACGCCCGCAGGGCCGAGTTCCAGCTCCCCGTTCGACCTCAGCCGGACCACGTGCGCCGCCGGCCCCCAATACCAAGGCCCGCACAGCTCCAGTGCCACCGTGTCCGCCGCCGCGAACGGCTTCCAAGGCTCCGGGAAACGCGGTTCGGCATCCGCAACAGTGGTCAGCAGGTCCGCGGCCACGGTCCCGGCCGGCAGCCCCGACGTGCAGTTCGCCAGTACCACGGCCACCAGGTCCTCGGCCTCGTTCAGCCACAGTCCTGCGACGAAGCCGGGCAGCGAGCCGCAGTGCCCGGCGAGCTTGTGCCCGCCGCTCTCCGTCAGCTGCACCCCGAGCCCGTATCCGAACTCGGCGAATCCCGGCTCGGCGGGGGCCGCGGCGACGGCCATCTCCCGGACGGTTCCGGAGCTGAGGACCCGCTCGTCCCCGTGCAGCAGGAACTGTCCGAACCGGGCCAAGTCCCGGGTGGTGGACCACAACTGACCTGCCGGAGCCATCAGGCCCAGGTCTTCCGGAGGCTCGGCCATCAGCGCATCGGCCCACGGATGGACGGCCCAGCCGTCCGCGTACGGTGCCTGCGGCTGCACGGTCGTCCGGTCCAGCCCGAGCGGCTCCAGCACCTCGGCACGCAGCACCTCTTCCCAGGGCTTGCCGCGGACGGCCTCGACGAGCGAACCCAGCAGCGTGTAGCCGGGGTTGGAGTAGTGGTGACGCCGGCCCCGCTCGAAGAGGAACGGCTCTGCCCCCAGGACGTCGGCCAGCTCCGGGCGCAGGGAGGCGGAACTCCGCTCCCACCATTCGCCGGGCGTTTCCGCGGCCAATCCACCCGTGTGGGCCAGGAGCTGCCGGATGGTCACCTCTCCGGCGCCGGTCCCGGGCAGGTGCTCCTCAAGAGGGTCCCCGAGCGCCAGCAGCCCCTCGTCGCGCAGCCGCATCACCAGGACGGCAGTGAAGGTCTTGGTGATCGACCCGATCCGGTACTGCACGTCGCCGTACGAGCCGTGCCCGCTAGCCGCGCTCCGGGCCCCCTCCCACACCAGGGCACCTCCCCGCGCCACAGCGGCGACCACCGAGGGCGCCCGGCCCTCTCTCTGCGCGACGGCGATCCGGTGCCCGAGGGCACGCCGGGTGGAGGGCAGCAGGTCCAGGTCTTCAGGCGAGGCGTTCATGCCCGGATGCTACGTGTTGGCCATGTCCACGAACCGCGAATAATGGCCCTGGAAGGCGACCGTGATCGTCGCCGTGGGGCCGTTTCGGTGCTTCGCCACGATCAGGTCGGCCTCGCCCGCGCGGGGCGACTCCTTCTCGTACGCGTCCTCGCGGTGCAGCAGGATCACCATGTCGGCGTCCTGCTCGATCGAACCCGACTCACGCAGGTCGGAGACCATCGGCTTCTTGTCGGTGCGCTGCTCGGGGCCTCGGTTCAGCTGGGACAGTGCGATCACCGGCACCTCGAGCTCCTTGGCCAGCAGCTTGAGGTTTCGGGACATGTCGGAGACCTCCTGCTGGCGGCTCTCGGGCCGGCGGGAGCCGCCCGACTGCATCAGCTGGAGGTAGTCGATGACCACCAGGGCGAGGTTGTTGCGCTGCTTCAGGCGCCGGCACTTCGCCCGGATCTCCATCATCGACAGGTTGGGGGAGTCGTCGATGTAGAGCGGGGCGGCGGAGACGTCCGGCATGCGGCGGGCCAGCCGGGTCCAGTCGTCGTCCGTCATCGTGCCGGAGCGCATGTGGTGCAGGGCCACGCGGGCCTCTGCGGACAGCAGGCGCATCGCGATCTCGTTGCGCCCCATTTCGAGGGAGAAGATCACGCTCGGCAGGTTGCTCTTGATGGAGCAGGCGCGGGCGAAGTCCAACGCGAGCGTCGACTTACCCATGGCGGGGCGGGCCGCGATGACGATCATCTGACCGGGGTGCAGGCCGTTGGTGAGCGAGTCGAGGTCCGTGAAGCCGGTCGGGACACCGGACATCTGGCCGCTGCGCGAGCCGATGGCCTCGATCTCGTCGAGCGCGCCCTCCATGATGTCGCCGAGAGGCAGGTAGTCCTCGGAAGTCCGCTGCTCGGTGACGGCGTAGATCTCGGCCTGGGCGCTGTTGACGATCTCGTCGACGTCGCCGTCCGCCGCGTATCCCATCTGCGTGATCTTCGTACCGGCCGCAACGAGGCGGCGCAGGACGGCACGCTCGTGGACGATCTCCGCGTAGTACGAGGCGTTGGCGGCCGTGGGCACCGACTGGACCAGCGTGTGCAGGTACGAGACACCACCGACCTTGCCGATCTCGCCGCGCCGGGTCAGCTCGGCGCCGACCGTGATCGGGTCGGCGGGCTCACCCTTGGCGTAGAGGTCGAGGACGGCTTGGTAGATGGTCTCGTGCGAGGGCCGGTAGAAGTCGTGGCCCTTGATGATTTCCACGACGTCCGCGATCGCGTCCTTGGACAGCAGCATGCCGCCGAGCACCGACTGCTCGGCGTCGAGGTCCTGCGGAGGAACGCGCTCGAAGCCTCCGCCGTCCCAGGAGCCGCCCTCACGGCCCCGCTCGTGCTGTTCGTCCCCACGACCCCGGTTCTCGGCCCCACGGCGCGAGCGGGTGGGCAGACGGTCGCCCGGACCGCTGTCGGCCCAGGGGTCGTCCATGGGCTCGGGCATACTCACCGGCCCGCCTCCTCACGTCCGCAGCGCGGACCTCACCATGCCGCTCTCACCGGGGCACGGCCCTGACATTTGGGACACCCGGGACGGCATTCAGCCGGTCGGGCAACGCACAACGGTAGGGCCGAGAGCGGCGTCAGCCAATCTTGTTATCCACAGGCTGTGTGGATGAGATGTGGATGACGGACCCAATGCTGTGGGTAACTCGCCGGAAGCTGTGTACGGACCGGGGGACGGCGCTGTGGACAAAATCACCTGACCCACCCAAGCACCCACCCTGACCTGCAGATTCTCCCTCCACCGCCTGTGGGGAAGAAATTTCTCGGCCACAGTCCCCGGATCGCCTCGGACGAGGTGTCGCGAGCGCCGGAACGGACCGTTCAGTAAGGATCAGAATGGAGTTGTGTCTCTTACCTGTGGAAGATTAAATTGAGCGCATGACACAGGCCCTGGACACACCGAAGGCTGCACCCGGACGGCACGACCGAGAGATCCTGGCTCTCGCCGTGCCGGCCTTCGGCGCGCTCGTCGCGGAACCTCTCTTCGTACTGGTCGACAGCGCCATAGTGGGGCACCTCGGCACCTCCCAGCTGGCCGGGCTGGGCATCGCCGCCGCTCTCCTGACGACCGCCGTCAGTGTGTTCATCTTTCTTGCCTACGCCACCACCGCGGCCGTCTCCCGCCGCGTCGGCTCGGGCGACCTGGGGGCCGCGCTCCGGCAGGGCATGGACGGCATCTGGCTCGCGCTCCTTCTGGGCGCGGCGGTCATCACCCTCGCGCTTCCCACAGCGCCCTGGCTGGTCTCGGCCTTCGGTGCCTCCGACACCGTCGCCCCCTACGCGATCACCTACCTGAGGATCTCGGCGCTCGGCATCCCGGCCATGCTCGTGGTCCTGGCGGCCACGGGCGTCCTCCGCGGACTCCAAGACACACGGACCCCGCTGTACGTCGCCGTGGGTGGTTTCGCCCTCAACGCCGGCCTCAACGCCGCTCTCGTCTACGGAGCCGGCCTCGGTATCGCCGGCTCCGCCTGGGGCACGGTCATCGCCCAGTGCGCCATGGCTGCCGCCTACCTCCTTGTGGTGATCCGAGGCGCCCGGAGGCACGGAGCGTCGCTGCGCCCGGACGCGGCGGGCATCCGGGCTTGTGCCCAAGCCGGCATACCGCTGCTGATCCGCACCCTGTCCCTGCGGGCCGTCCTGATGATCGCGACCGCCGTGGCCGCCCGGCTCGGCGACGCGGACATCGCCGCCCACCAGATCCTCCTCGCCCTGTGGAGCCTGCTCGCCTTCGCTCTGGACGCGATCGCCATCGCCGGACAGGCGATCATCGGCCGCTACCTGGGGGCCGGCGACATCGGGGGCGCCAAAACCGTCTGCCGCCGGATGGTGCAGTGGGGGATCGTCTCCGGATTCGTCCTCGGTGCACTGGTGGCGGTTGCCCGCCCGCTGATCGTGCCGCTGTTCACCACCGACCCGATGGTGGAGGAGGCCCTGCTGCCCGCTCTGCTGGTCGTGGCCGTGTCCCAGCCCGTGGCCGGGGTGGTCTTCGTGCTCGACGGGGTCCTGATGGGCGCGGGTGACGGACGCTATCTGGCCTCGGCAATGGTGATCACGCTGGCCGTGTTCGCACCGGCCGCGCTGCTCGTACCGCTCATCGGCGGCGGGCTGACGGCACTGTGGTGCGCCATGACCTTGATGATGCTCGTCCGGATGGCCACCCTCCAGCTGCGCGCCCGCTCCGGGCGATGGGCCGTCGCCGGGGCGACCCGCTGATCCCCGAACTCCCGGAATCGATGTTTCACGTGAAACGGGCCTCTGTGGGCCGCCGTGTTTCACGTGAAACACGGCGCCCCGTCGCTGCCCCAACACGGTGGCGGCACAAACGACGAAGGGCCGCACCCGAAAGGATGCGGCCCTTCCTACGCAGCACTTAGGCGGCGACGACCTCGACGCCCACGTTCGCGGCGACCTCGGCGTGCAGACGCACGGAGACCTGGTACGAACCGAGGGTCTTGATCGGGGCAGCCAGCTCAACGCGGCGCTTGTCGACCTTCGGACCACCGGAAGCCTCGATCGCGGAAGCGATGTCGGCCGGGGTCACGGAGCCGAAGAGGCGGCCGGCGTCACCCGAGCGGGTGGCCAGACGGACCTTCGTGCTCTCGAGCCGGGCCTTGACCTCGTTGGCCTGCTCGATGGTCGCGATCTCGTGGATCTTGCGGGCGCGGCGGATCTGCGCCACGTCCTTCTCGCCACCCTTGGTCCAGCGGATCGCGAAACCACGCGGGACCAGGTAGTTGCGAGCGTAGCCGTCCTTGACGTCAACGACGTCGCCGGCGGCACCGAGGCCCGAGACCTCCTGGGTCAGGATGATCTTCATTAGTCGGTCACCCTTTCCTTATCGCGCGGTGGACGTGTAGGGCAGCAGCGCCATCTCACGGCTGTTCTTCACGGCCGTGGCGACGTCACGCTGGTGCTGCGTGCAGTTGCCGGTGACGCGGCGGGCACGGATCTTGCCGCGGTCGGAAATGAACTTCCGCAGCATGTTCGTGTCCTTGTAGTCCACGTACGCGGTCTTGTCCTTGCAGAATGCGCAGACCTTCTTCTTCGGCTTGCGCACAGGCGGCTTCGCCATGGTGTCTCTCCTGTGTGATCAAGAAGTGGGGGTACGAGCTTCCCTAGAAGGGGGGCTCGTCCGAGTAGCCGCCGCCGGAGTTTCCACCCCAGCCACCGCCGCCACCCTGCTGCTGGCCGCCGGCCGGCGCGCTGGACGCCCACGGGTCGTCGGAGGGGCCTCCGCCGCCCTGCGGACCGCCGCTGGGGGCACCGCCCCAGCCACCGCCGCCGCCCTGCTGACCGCCGCCGTAGCCGCCCTGGCCTCCGCGGCCCGTGGTCTTGGTGACCTTGGCCGTGGCGTTCTTCAGGCTGGGACCGACTTCCTCGACGTCCAGCTCGAAGACCGTGCGCTTGACACCCTCACGGTCCTCGTATGACCGCTGCCTCAAGCGGCCCTGCACGACGACGCGCATGCCCCGCTGGAGGGACTCGGCGACGTTCTCCGCCGCCTGCCGCCACACCGAGCAGGTCAGGAACAGGCTCTCGCCGTCCTTCCACTCGTTGGTCTGGCGGTCGAAGGTGCGGGGGGTGGACGCGACGCGGAACTTCGCGACCGCCGCACCCGAGGGGGTGAAGCGCAGCTCGGGGTCGTCGACGAGATTGCCGACGACCGTGATGACGGTCTCGCCTGCCATGGATGAACCTCTCGGCGGGGATTTGCTGCTGGCTGCTGTGCTACTCGAACCCGATTACCGCTGAACCGAGGTTCAGTGGGTCTCGGGGCGAAGGACCTTGGTCCGGAGAACCGACTCGTTCAGGTTCATCTGGCGGTCGAGCTCCTTGACGACCGCGGGCTCTGCCTGCAGGTCGATGACCGAGTAGATGCCCTCGGGCTTCTTCTTGATCTCGTAAGCGAGACGACGACGGCCCCAGGTGTCGACCTTCTCGACCTTTCCGTTGCCCTCACGGACGACGGAGAGGAAGTTCTCGATCAGGGGGGCGACAGAGCGCTCCTCGAGATCGGGGTCGAGGATGACCATCACTTCGTAGTGACGCATGTGGAACCCACCTCCTTTGGACTCAGCGGCCACGGTCGTTCCGTGGCAGGAGGGTCGTGATGCGTGCCGCACGGCGTCTGAGAGCAGACACCGCGCAGACCGTACAGACTACCCCGCCGCGTCCTTCCGGTTGAAATCCGGCGGAGAGGGACCACAATCTGTAGGCATCGGTTGTGCTCGGTGCTATGCCCCCGGCCCCCCGGAGGCGGCCCCGCAGCACCGGTCCGCTTCAGCCAGGAGGTGCCTTTCCATGGCACAGGCAATGCGTTCCCAGCCCTCCATCTCGCTCCTCGCGACCGACGGCAAGCCCCATCCGCTGCAGGACGTCCTGATGGCGGTCACCCTCGTCTTCGGCGCCGTGGCATGCATCACAGCGTTTTGGGACAATCTCCACCTGCTCACCTCGTGGACCGGGCTGATCGGAATCCTGACCGGCGCGTACGGACAGTTCATCTCGGCAACGACACGCGAGCGCTTCGCGCTGATCATCGGCCTGGGCGCATCCGGCCTCGGCTTCTACCTCGGCATGGCGCACGGCGGCCTCTTCGGCGGCTGGCTGGGCTGACCGGGGCACCTCCGCGACCAGGGCGCCGCCCCCGACCGGCCCTGATACGGCCCGTCCCCCAGAAGGGTGGCGCCCTGGTCGCAGTAGGCTTCGCGCCATAGCCAGCGAAGCCGCCGGAGGAGACGCCCCGCATGAGCCTGTCCCTGAGGACCATCAGCCGAGAGCAGCATCTGGGTTATCTCCAGAGCCTGCCCTCGGCTAGCCACTGCCAGGTCCCGGCGTGGGCCGACGTGAAGAACGAGTGGCGGTCGGAGAACCTCGGATGGTTCAACGAGAACGACGAACTCGTCGGTGCCGCACTCGTGTTGTACCGCCAGCTGCCCAAGGTGAAGCGGTACCTCGCTTACCTGCCCGAGGGCCCCGTCATCAACTGGTTCGCCCCGAACCTGGAGGAATGGCTCCAGCCGATGCTGGCGCACCTCAAGCGCCAGGGCGCCTTCACCGTGAAGATGGGCCCGCCCGTCGTCATCCGCCGCTGGAACTCCGGCGCCATCAAGGCCGGGATCCAGGACCCGAACGTCAAGCGCCTGCGTGACGTGGAGGCTTCGCACATCGAGCCCCGCGCCTTCGAGGTGTCCGACAAGCTGCGCCGCATGGGCTGGCAGCAGGGCGAGGACGGCGGCGCCGGCTTCGGCGACGTCCAGCCCCGCTACGTCTTCCAGGTGCCGCTCGCCAACCGTTCGTTGGACGACGTCCTCAAGGGCTTCAACCAGCTGTGGCGCCGCAACATCAAGAAGGCCGAGAAGGCCGGCGTCGAGGTCGTCCAGGGCGGCTACGACGACCTGCCCACCTGGCAGCACCTGTACGAGATCACGGCCGAGCGCGACAAGTTCCGCCCGCGCCCGCTCAGCTATTTCCAGCGCCAGTGGACGGCCCTCAACGCCGAGGACCCGAACCGGATGCGGCTCTACATCGCCCAGCACGAGGGCGAGGCGCTGGCCGCAGCCACGATGATCACCGTGGGGCAGCACGTCTGGTACTCGTACGGCGCCTCCGCGAACCACAAGCGCGAGGTGCGTCCCTCGAACGCGATGCAGTGGCGCATGCTGCGCGACGCGTACGCGCTGGGCGCGAGCGTCTACGACCTGCGTGGTATCAGTGACACGCTGGACGAGAACGACCACCTGTTCGGCCTGATCCAGTTCAAGGTCGGTACGGGCGGCGAGGCCGTCGAGTACGTCGGCGAGTGGGACTTCCCGCTCAACAAGGTGCTGCACAAGGCGCTCGACATCTACATGTCGCGTCGCTGACCGGCTGCAACCCACCCCACCGCACCGCTGCTTCACGCAGCCATTCCAGAGAGGCTCCGGACGGGCATGGCGCTCACGCTCTACGTCGACACCGCGCGCTGGCGTGCGCACCACAAGCAGATCCAGGACCGGTTCCCCGGACTGATCCCGGTCTGCAAGGGCAACGGCTACGGCTTCGGTCACGAGCGGCTGTCCGAGGAGGCGACCCGGCTGGGGGCGGACATCCTCGCCGTCGGCACGACGTACGAGGCCGCCGCCATCAAGGACCTCTTCAGCGGCGACCTGCTCGTCCTCACCCCGTTCCGGCGGGGTGAGGACCCGGTCCCGCTGCCGGACCGGGTGATCCGCTCGGTGGCCTCACTGGACGGGGTCCGCGGCCTGGTCGGTGCCCGTGTGGTCATCGAGTGCATGAGCTCGATGCGCCGCCACGGCATCTCCGAGCAGGACCTCGGGCAGCTGCACGCAGCGATCGAGGACGTGCGGCTGGAGGGCTTCGCCCTGCACCTGCCGCTGGACCGCCCGGACGGCTCGGACCCGGTCGAGGAAGTCATCGGCTGGATGGACCGGCTGCGCGCGGCCCGTCTGCCGCTGCACACCATGTTCGTCAGCCACCTGAAGTCCGAGGACCTGGCCCGGCTTCAGCAGCAGTTCCCCCAGACCCGCTTCCGCGCCCGTATCGGAACCCGGCTGTGGCTGGGGGACCACGAGGCGACCGAGTACCGCGGCAGCGTCCTGGACGTCACCCGGGTGGCCAAGGGCGACCGGTTCGGCTACCGCCAGCAGAAGGCCGCCTCCGACGGCTGGCTCGTCGTGGTGGCGGGCGGCACTTCCCACGGGGTGGGCCTGGAGGCCCCCAAGGCCCTGCACGGTGTCATGCCGCGCGCCAAGGGTGTGGCCCGGGCCGGCCTGGCCACCGTGAACCGGAACCTTTCGCCCTTCGTGTGGGCGGGCAAGCAGCGCTGGTTCGCCGAGCCGCCGCACATGCAGGTCTCGATCCTGTTCGTGCCTTCGGACGCGCCCGAGCCCAAGGTGGGCGACGAGCTCGTAGCGCACCTGCGCCACACGACGACGCAGTTCGACCGGATCGTCGACGCCTGAGCCGTTCCCGAGCCGGCACGGGACCGGCCCGGGCACCGGGCCGTCAGTCCCCGGGGGCCATGCCCCAGCGGACCCGCTGTCCCTCCGAGGGCGCCGCTTCCCGCGGCGCCCTCGCTGCGTCCGAGAGCACGAACGCGTCCGCGGCCCCGTCCAGGACACCGCCGGAGGGGTCGTCCGACCCGTCACGGCGTACGACGTCCCGCTCGGGCAGCAGGATGTCGCGCACGACGACCGCACACAGGTAGAGCGTGCCCAGGAGGTGGGCCGCGATGGCCAGCTGGTAGCCCTCAGTGGGCAGGCCCTGGTGCTTGTCGCCGCTGGTCGTGTAGGCCAGATAGAACCAGATCCCGAGGAAGTACACGACCTCGGTGGCCTGCCAGACGAGGAAGTCCCGCCAGCGCGGCCGGGCCAGCGCCGCGAGCGGGATGAGCCACAGCACGTACTGCGGCGAGTAGACCTTGTTCGCCAGGATGAAGACGGCCACGACCAGGAAGGCCAACTGCGCGAAGCGCGGGCGGCGGGGCGCGGTGAGAGCGAGCAGGCCGATGGCCGCGCACAGCAGCAGCGTCAGGCCCGTCGCGTAGGTGTTGGCGTCGGTCAGGGGATTGCCGGAGCGTTGGGAGATGAGCAGCCACACCGAGCCGAAGTCGATGGGCCGCTCCTGGCTGAACGTGTAGAACTTCTTCCAGCCGTCCCAGGCGAACAGCATGACGGGCAGGTTCACCAGGAGCCAGGAGGCGGCAGCGCCCAGCACCGCCGCACCGAACGCACGCCATTTCCCGGCCCGCCAACACAGCACGAACAGCGCTCCGAGCAACAGGACCGGATAGAGCTTCGCCGCGGTGGCGAGGCCGACGAGGATGCCGAAGAGCAGGGCGCGGCCGCGGGACCACATGAGCATGGCCGCGGCGGTCAGGGCGATGGCCAGCAGGTCCCAGTTGATCGTCGCGGTCAGCGCGAAGGCAGGCGCGAGGGCGAAGAGCAGCGCGTCCCAGGGCCGGCGGCGGTGGGTGCGGGCGACGCAGACGGCGATGATCGCGGCGCAGCCCATCAGCATCCCCGCGTTCACCATCCAGTACATCTGCTCGCGGTGCTGCATGGAGCCGCCACCCGGGGTCAGCCAGGACGCGACCTCCATGAACAGGCCGGTGAGGACGGGGTACTCCAGGTACTCCATGTCGCCGGGCAGCCGGTCGAAGTACGGGGTGAGGCCGTCGGCGAAGCCGCGCGCGACGAACAGGTGCGGGATGTCGGAGTAACAGGCGTGGGTGTACTGGGACCCGGCGCCGCGGAACCACGCCCAGTCGTAGCAGGGCAGCTTCTGCACCATGCCGAGCGCGAACATCCCGAGGGCGACCAGCACCACGACGCGGACCGGGTGCAGCCAGTGGCCGCCGAGCCTGGCGTGGCGGCCGATGGGGCCGCCGATGAACTCGCTGCCCGCCGCGGCGACCTCGTCCTGCTGGGTGGGCAGTACGGGCCGGTCCTCCTGCACCTTCGTCATGCGCTCATCCTGCCGTACGACGCCAAGCACGCGGGAGGGCCGCCGCGACGGAACCGGCGGCCCAACTACCGTGAGGGGTAGGGGGGGGGTCAGCCCCCCACCGTGTGGGGAGCCCAGTTGGTTCCGGTGGGGCGGCCCCGCGGT
>NZ_JBHWJJ010000008.1:0-112685 GCF_042732005.1 Streptomyces sp. NPDC059851
CAGTCGTACGGCCCCGCCGAGGCGCTCCATATGCTTTCGCCCATGACCGACAGCACCGGGATCAGCCCCGAGGACAGCAAGATCATCACGCTGGCGCGCAGCGCCCGGGCCCGCAACGGCGTGCCCGAGGGTGCGGCGGTCCGGGACGAAACGGGCCGCACGTACGTCGCCGGGACCGTGGAGCTCCCCTCCCTCCGGCTGAGCGCGCTCCAGACCGCGGTCGCGATGGCCGTGGCGAGCGGCGCCGAGTCCCTCGAAGCCGCGGCCGTGGTCGGCACGGCCGACGCGGTGGCCGACAGCGACCGCGCCGCGGTACGCGACCTCGGCGGCCCGGACACCCCGGTCCTGCTGGCCGCCCCGGACGGCACGCTCCGCTCGACCACGCCGGCCGGCGCCTGACCCCGGAGCCCGCAAACCCGGCCGCCGGCGTACGCGTCGGCGGCCCGTGCCCGAGTCGGCGGCCCGCGCTGTTGCACAGCGGTGTGCGCGCAAGCCGCCGCCGGCGGGGCATACGGACGGGCCCGGGCCCCGGTTGCGCCCCCCGGCTAGATCGCGGCGGCGGCGTCGGCCGCCGCGGCCGGCCGGCGGCGGATGACCATCGCCATCATGGCGGCCACCGCGCACAGTGCCCCCGACGCGTACCAGACCACGTCGTACGAGCCGAACGCGTCGCGGGCCGCACCGCCCAGGAACGCCACCGCCCCGGCGCCCACCTGGTGGGAAGCCAGCACCCAGCCGAAGACGATCGCACTGTCGTCCCCGTAGTGCTCGCGGCACAGCGCGATCGTCGGCGGGACGGTCGCGACCCAGTCCAGCCCGTAGAAGACGATGAAGAACAGCATCGGCGGGTGCACCGTCGGCGCCAGCAGCACCGGCAGGAACAGCAGCGACACCCCGCGCAGGGCGTAGTAGACCGCCAGCAGGCGCCGCGCCTCGAAGCGGTCGGTGAACCAGCCCGACGCCACGGTGCCGACCACGTCGAAGACACCGATCACCGCCAGTAGCCCGGCGGCCGCGGTCACCGGCATCCCGTGGTCATGGGCGGCCGGTACGAAATGCGTCTTGACCAGGCCGTTCGTCGAGGCGCCGCAGATCGCGAAGGTGCCCGCCAGCAGCCAGAACGGCCCGGTCCTGGCCGCCCGGAACAGGACCGCCACCGCACGCCGCGCCGCGCCCGGTACCGGCGCGGGCTTGGCCGTGTACGGCCCCCCGTACGGGGCGAGGCCCACGTCCGCCGGGTGGTCACGCAGCAGGAGCCAGACGAACGGCACGACGGACAGCGCCGCCAGCGAGACCGTCAAGGCCGCGGGCCGCCAGCCGTGGTGCTCGACCAGCCAGGACAGCAGCGGCAGGAAGACCAGCTGGCCGGAGGCCCCGGCCGCGGTCAGGACCCCGGTGACCAGGCCTCGCCGGGCGGTGAACCAGCGGTTGGTCACAGTGGCCGCGAACGCCAGCGCCATCGAGCCGCTGCCCAGGCCCACCAACACGCCCCAGAACAGCACCAACTGCCAGGCGGCGGTCATCCACACCGTGGCGACCGACCCGGCGGAGATGACGAGCAGGGCCAGTGCCACCACCCGGCGGATGCCGAAACGGTCCATCAGGGCGGCGGCGAACGGCGCGGTGAGCCCGTAGAGGGCGAGGTTGACGGAGACGGCGAAGCCGATCGTGCCCCGCGACCAGTCGAACTCCAGGTGCAGCGGCTCGATGAGCAGCCCGGGCAAGGAGGCGAAGGCGGCGGCGCCGACGATCGTCACGAAGGTGACGGCCGCGACGAACCACGCGCGGTGGACGCGTCCCGGGGCGGCGGGAGGTGGGACGGGTGCGGGGGCGGTCGTGGCACCGGGGCTGGCCGGGGGCGGCGACGAGGGCGAGGGACCGGGCGAGGGGGCGGGGGCTGACTGGTTCACGCCGACAGCCTCCGGCCAGGGCGCCGCCCCGCGACAGTGGCCTGACCGACACCCTTCGATACGATCGGGCCATGGCTGCTGCCCCGCACCGTGTCGTCGTCCTCGCGCTCACCGGGCTGCTCCCCTTCGAGCTGGGCATTCCGCACCGGATCTTCGGCCGCGCCAGGGACGCCTCCGGGGCGCCCCTGTACGAGATCCTGACCTGCGGCCTCACCTCCGGCCCGGTCAGGACGGACGCGGACTTCGCGATCCAGGTGGAGCACGGCCCCGAGCTGCTCGCCACCGCCGACACCGTCGTCGTCCCGGCCGCGTACGAGCTCGGGCCCGTGTACGAGGAGGGCAGGCTGACCGAGGAGCTCGCCGTGGCACTGGCCCGCATCAGGCCCGGCACCCGGCTCGTCTCGATCTGCACCGGTGGCTACGTGCTGGCCGCCGCCGGATACCTCGACGGCCGCCCGGCCACCACGCACTGGTTCCACGCCGAGCACTTCCAGCGCCTCTTCCCGGCCGTACGGGTCGACCCGGGCGTGCTGTACACGGACGACGGGAACGTGCTGACCTCCGCCGGGGTCGCCGCCGGCATCGACCTCTGCCTGCACATCGTGCGCAAGGACCACGGAGCGGCCGTCGCCAACGACGTGGCCCGGCGGACCGTCGTACCGCCGCACCGGGACGGCGGCCAGGCCCAGTTCATCGAACGCCCCGTGCCACAGCCGCAGCTGGCCAGCACCGCGGCGGCCCGGGCCTGGGTGCTGGGACGGCTGCACGAGCCCGTGCGGCTCGCCGACCTGGCCCGGCAGGAGTCCATGTCGGTCCGCACCTTCACACGCCGGTTCCGGGAGGAAGCAGGCACCAGCCCCGGCGAATGGATCACCGGGCAGCGGGTGGAGCGGGCCCGGCGGCTGCTGGAGCAGACGGACCTGCCGGTGGAACGGGTCGCGCGTGAGGCGGGCTTCGGTACGGCCCAGTCGTTGCGCAAGCACGTGCAGGCCGCGCTCGGGGTGAGCCCGACGGCGTACCGACGGACGTTCCGGGCGGCGGGCGGTAACGGCGGCCCGCGCGGTAACGGCGGCCCGCGCGGGAACGGCGGCCCGGGCGGCGCCACGGGCTGAGGGGGGCTGCGCGTAGGCGGGTGGGCGACATCCTGCCGCTTCCTGATGGGCCATCAGGTGCGGGCTGGTGCCGGCATTGACTTGTTGCGCCGCACGCCCGTCAATGGCGCCCTGTCGTGGCCAAGGAACCGGGGAGCGGCCAGTGCGCGCAGCGGCGGGCAGCAGGAGGTGGTCGGCGGCTTTCGGCCTGGCCGTGCTCGCGGCCGTCGCCGGGGGTGCGCTGGGCCCGCCCGCCGCAGCCGAGGAGGAAGGGCCCCCGGGGCGGGTGGAGTTCCCGACGCGGTGCGTACCTCCCCCTGAGGCCGGACTCCCGCCCGTCGACGGGGTCACCGGGGCCCTGATCACCCTCGACCGGCCCGCGCCGCGGATCGGCGACACGGTCACCGTGACCTACCGGGTGGCTCGGACCCCCGCCGCGGGCCCGGCCGGCGCTGCGACCCCCGCCGGTGCGCCCGCTGCGGCCGGGCGCGTCCTGCTGGGCGGCGCGCAGAGCGGGGAGGTCGCGGTCGCGGCGGCACGGGCTCCCGAGGACGCAGGGCCTCCGGACGCGGGTACGGGAGTGGGCGCGCCTCCGGTCGCGGTCGCTGGTGTCGGTGCGGACGCGGATCCGGACGCGGATCCGGGCGCGGATCCGGGCGCTGGCGCGGATGCGGATGCTGTCCCGGAGGCCGCCGAACTGGCCATGACGGGGGCGTTCACCGTCACCGCGCCCGGCGAGATCACCCTCACCCCGGGCGGCTACACCCTGCCCACCGGCACCGTCTGCGCCCCCACCGGGCCGCCGGCGCCGGTCTCCGCACGCCTCGCCGCGCCCCCGCTGCCCCGTCCCAACCTGCGCTCGGTCTCGCTCGCCGCGCACCGAGGCGCCCCGGGTGCCCGGGTCAGGGTCACCGGCATCGGCTTCACCCCGGGCGCGGCCGTGACGGTGGCCGGACGTGCGGGCAGCGACGAGACCGCGGACCGGGCCGCGGCGGCGGCGGATGCGTGGGGCCGGCTCGCCGCCGAACTGCCGGTGGCGGACCGGGCGACCACCGCGGTCGTGGCGTACGAGGGCCCGGCGTGGACGCCGCAGGAGGGCTCGCGCCCGGCGCCGTACACGGTGCTCGACCCCGCTCCCGCCCCGGCGCCCGCGCCGCCCGCCGGGCTGTCCCTGACCCAGGCGGGCGCAGCGATCACCCTGGGTGCGGTCGGGTACGGGGCGGGCGGCGCGGCTCCCGGCCGGATCGGGACGGTCACGGTCACGGACACCCGCGGCGGAGCGGCGGGATGGACCCTGACCGGCAGGATCACGGAGCTCACCGGCCCGGGCGGGATCCGAGTCCCCGGGGCGTCCCTGAGCTGGATCCCGTCCTGCACCGCCGCGCCGCCCGCCCCGCCCGCGCCGCCCGCCCCGCCCGCCCCCGGCGGCTCCCGGAGCCGTTGTACGCCCGGCGCCCCCGGCCCGGTCGGCCAGCAGGGCGCGGTCTTGGCATCCGGGCCCGGTACCCCGGAGGCCGGGGGCGCGGCGGCCTTCACGGTGGACGCAGAGGTCTCCCTGAGCCTCCCGCCGTACACCCCGCCCGGCGCGTACCGGGCGGTCCTCATGCTGACCCTGTCGTGATCCCGGCGGCGGCCCCGGCCGACGGCCTGGTCGGCGCCCCGGGCGGCATCGGGGAGAATGGCCCGTATGAGCGATCGTTCCCCCGAGTCCCACCGCCCGCACCGTGCGGGCTTCGCCTGCTTCGTCGGCCGCCCCAACGCGGGGAAGTCGACCCTGACCAACGCACTCGTGGGCACCAAGGTCGCGATCACCTCCAACCGGCCGCAGACCACCCGCCACACCGTCCGCGGCATCGTGCACCGCCCCGACGCCCAGCTGGTCCTGGTCGACACCCCCGGCCTGCACAAGCCGCGCACCCTGCTCGGCGAGCGGCTGAACGACGTCGTGCGGACCACCTGGGCCGAGGTCGACGTCATCGGCTTCTGCCTGCCCGCGGACCAGAAGCTCGGCCCCGGCGACAAGTTCATCGCCAAGGAGCTCGCGGGGATCAAGAAGACCCCCAAGATCGCCATCGTGACCAAGACCGACCTGGTCGAGTCCAAGCAGCTGGCCGAGCAGCTCATCGCGATCCAGCAGCTCGGTGCCGAGCTCGGCATCGAGTGGGCCGAGATCGTCCCCGTCTCGGCGGTCGGCGACAACCAGGTCCAGCTGCTGGCCGACCTGATCGCGCCGATGCTGCCGGAGAGCCCGCCGCTCTACCCGGAGGGTGACCTCACGGACGAGCCCGAGATGGTGATGGTCGCGGAGCTGATCCGCGAGGCCGCCCTGGAGGGCGTCCGCGACGAGCTCCCCCACTCCATCGCCGTCGTGGTCGAGGAGATGATCCCCCGGGAGAACCGCCCGGCGGACCGGCCGCTGCTCGACATCCACGCCAACGTCTACATCGAGCGGCCCAGTCAGAAGGGCATCATCATCGGCCCCAAGGGCTCCCGGCTGAAGGAGGTCGGGATGAAGTCGCGCAAGCACATCGAGGCGCTGCTGGGCACCCCGGTCTTCTTGGACCTGCACGTGAAGGTCGCCAAGGACTGGCAGCGCGACCCCAAGCAGCTCCGCAAGCTCGGCTTCTAGACCGCCGGACCGCCGGACCGCCTGACCGCCTGACCGCCGGACCGCCGGACCGCCGGGCCGGCGGCTAGGGGAGTCGACGCACCTTCACGGTGTTGTCCGCACGGGTCCCGGCCCGCCCGTCGGGGCTGGCCTGCTCCCGTGCGTACTCCTCCCTGCGCAGGACTTCCCAGGCG
This sequence comes from Streptomyces sp. NPDC059851, assembly GCF_042732005.1. Lineage (NCBI taxonomy): Bacteria > Bacillati > Actinomycetota > Actinomycetes > Kitasatosporales > Streptomycetaceae > Streptomyces > Streptomyces sp. NPDC059851. Next base: position 5,804 of record NZ_JBHWJJ010000008.1, read on the forward strand.
CCCTCGGGCAGCTCCAGCTGGGCGAGCACCTCGTCGGGGGTCGGGAAGTCGATCTCCGGGTGCGCCTCGTCCTCCTGCCAGGTCGCCCACCCGCCGTGGCCGACGACCAGCAGGATCCCGCCGGGGGCCACGGCGGCCGCGGCGGTCCGCAGGACCCTGGCGCGCGGGAAGTCCCCGTAGTTGTGCAGGAAGCAGGCGGAGACGAGGTCGAACTCGCCGGAGGGGAAGGACTCGGCGAGGTCGTGCCGCTGGAGGTCGACGCGGTCGGCGACGCCCGCCTCGGCGGCGTGCGCTGCTGCCCGCTCCAGCGCCACGCCCGAGATGTCGGTCCCGGTGACCCGCCAGCCCCGGCGGGCCAGCCACACGGCGTCGGCGCCCTCGCCGCAGCCGAGGTCGAGGGCGCGGCCGGGGGCGAGGTCGGCGGCCTCGCGGACCAGGGCCGCGTTGGGCTTGCCGCTCCAGATGCGGTCGCTCTCGCTGTAACGGGAGTCCCAGAACTCCTGGTCCCCGGTCGGCGGTTCGGACGGGGTCCGGCCGTGGGCGTCGCCATGGTGGTGGCCATGGTGGTGGGAGTGGTCGTGGGCGTGCTGGGGGTGGGGGTTGGCGTGCTCGGGCATGGGGTCCCTTCCATAGGGGGCCACGGGGCCACGGGGCCACGGGGCCGCGGGCCGGGGTGGGGCCGGACGTGCCCGATGCTGCGCCGCCCGCCGCCGCACGGCCAAGCACCTTTGCCGTTTCGGCAAGCCGCCGCGGAGCCGTGCCCCGCTACGCCGCGCCCGTCCCCCCGTCCGCCGGGGGTTCCGCGATCAGGGTCGTGGCCACCGTACGGAAGCCCGCCCGGGCGTAGATACGGGCCACCGCCTCGTCCCCGGCCGACAGGAAGACCGTACGGGCGCCCCGTGCGAGGGCATCGGCGACCAGCGCCGCGGTGACCGCGAGTGCCAGGCCCTGGCGCCGGGCCCACGGCAGGGTGCCGACCCCGGCCACCTCGGCGACGTCGCCGACCGGGTTGCACTGGCCCGCTGCGAGGACCACCCCGTCGCGCACCGCTGCAGCCAGGGCCGTCCGCCCCGACGCCAGCCGCTCGGCCACGGCGCTCCGGTGGGCCGCGACGGCCGGGTCGGCCGTCGCCACGGCCAGCTCGGCCGGGCCCGCGGCGCCCACCGCCGTCCCCGGGGCCGCGAAGGCCATCCGCTGGACGGTGACGGCCGCCGTCAGCAACTCGTCGTCCGCGCCGAGGAGCCGGACCTCCGGATGCACGGGCAGCCGCGGCGCGGACGGCTCCAGCACCATCAGTGGATGCGCATGGACCCGCAGTCCCGCGGCCTCCACCGGGGCTCGAAGCCAGGGGCTGGTTTCGGCCACCCATTCGAAGGCTTCGGGGACGCCCAGTTGCCGCTGCCGGGCGAGGACGCGTTCGACGTCGGTGGCGGCGGCACCCGTGCTGCCGAGTGCGGGCCGCGCGTAGTACGGCCAGCCCGCACCCTCCCGGACGAAGAGGGTCAGCGGGCCGAAGTCCTCGGCCCGCGCGCCCCCGACCCGCGGCACGGCGTCGTAGTACTGCTCCAGCCGGGACAGGAGTGTCGGTGTCATCCGGCCATCCAAGCAAAGACGCCCTGCTCAGGCACCTTCTTTCAGGAGCCGGGTGATCAGTTGGCGCTGTGCTTCCGACAGGTCCGGCTCCTGGCAGGTCACCGTCCGGCCGTCGACCGTGATCCGGTACGAGAACCCGTCCCGGATCCGGTCCGCCCCGGGAGAGGCCGCGACGGGCCGCAGCGCCAGCTGCGCCAGGGCCTGCCACTCGTCCTCGTCCGGCCGGCCCGAGGTATCCACTTCGGCCCGGCGCTCGATGCCCGCGAAACCGCCCGTCCGCACCACCTGAATCCGCATGACCGTCTTCCTACCCCGCGGGGGCCGCCTATCCCAGGCCCACCGCCGACCATGCCTTCTGCAGTGCCTGGTGTTCCGTGCCGCCCTCCCCGTAGCGGGCCGCGGCGGCCGCCGCCGACAGCCGGGCGAAGTCCTTGAAGTCGGCGTCGGGGGCGAGCTCGCCGCCGGTCAGCGTGTCGTACCAGATCTGCCCCGCTCGTTCCCACGCCTTGCCGCCGAGGTCGGTGGCGACCAGGTAGAACGCGTGGTTCGGGATGCCGGAGTTGATGTGGACACCGCCGTTGTCCCGGTTGGTGCGCACGTAGTCGTCCATCGTGGCCGGCTGCGGGTCCTTGCCGAGCTCGTCGTCGTCGTACGCGGTGCCCGGGGCCTTCATCGAGCGCAGCGCGACCCCGGTGACGTCGGGGCCGAGCAGCCCGGCGCCGATCAGCCAGTCCGCCCGGTCGGCCGTCTGGTCCAGGGTGTACTGCTTGATCAGCGAGCCGAAGACGTCGGACATCGACTCGTTGAGCGCGCCCGACTGGCCGTAGTACTCCAGGTTGGCCGTGTACTGGGTGACGCCGTGCGCGAGCTCGTGCCCGATGACGTCCACGGCGACGGTGAAGTCGAGGAAGAGGTCGCCGTCGCCGTCGCCGAAGACCATCTGCTCGCCGTCCCAGAAGGCGTTGTTGTAGTCCTGCCCGTAGTGGACGGAGGCGTTCAGGGGCAGACCGGCATCGTCGATCGAGCGACGCCCGAAGGCCGTCAGCAGGAGCTCGTACGTGGCCCCCAGCCCGGCGTAGGCCCGGTTGACCGTGGCGTCCCCGGACACCGGGTCGCCCTCGCCACGGACCTCCTTCCCGGGCAGCCGGGTGCGGTGCTGGGCGTCGTGGATGGTCCGGCGGGGTCCGTCCGGTACGGGCGCCCCGAGCGCGGGGGGCGTGAACCCGCGGACGGTGGTGATCCGGCGCCGGGTGCGCAGGGAGCCGTCGTGTTCGAGGGTCCGCAGGGCGGCCCCGGCGCGCCGGGAGTCCTCGGACCGGGCGATCCGGTCGAGCAGGTGCGGCGGCACGACGGTGCAGAAGACCGGGTGGCGGGGGGTGCGGCCGTCGGAGTGGTGGTGAACGTGGGAGGCATCCATCCCGGCAATGTGGCAGTGGGTTACGTTGCTGTCACTAGCTGCAACCATGATTCATTCGGTTGTCTGAAAGCTGCCGGGCGGTGTTGACGCTTCGACCGGACCTCGGCGATCGAAGGAGATGTAGCTCACAAAGGGTACAAATCGGACATGGGGGTCCCGCATACTGAAACGGTCCCTCGCGCCACGGCGCGGCTCGGCTAGGCTCGGCCCATCATGCGTTTCGGGCTGCTTCTGCTTAGCTGCCGCGGCGAGGGTCTGTAGTCGTAGGTCGACCCCCTCCCCGCGGAGTCTGGTGTTGCGGTTTACGACCGCCGTCGGCCGTTCCAGCGATACCCACGCGGACACCCGAGGAGCCCTACGCCATGAGTCAGCACACCTTCGTCGGTCGCCCCACGCCCATCACGAACGCGACCCGCACGCAGCAGCCCTCCGGGATGCCGATCCACAAGTACGGCCGTTACGAGCAGGTCGACCTGCCGGACCGCACCTGGCCGGACGCGCGTGTGACCGAGGCGCCCCGCTGGCTGTCCACCGACCTGCGCGACGGCAACCAGTCGCTGATCGACCCGATGACGCCGGCCCGCAAGCGCGAGATGTTCGACCTGCTGGTACGCATGGGATACAAGGAGATCGAGGTCGGCTTCCCGTCCTCCGGCGAGACCGACTTCGCCTTCGTCCGCTCCATCATCGAAGAGGGCGCGATCCCGGACGACGTCACCATCTCCGTGCTGACCCAGGCCCGCGAGGACCTGATCGAGCGGACCGTGGAGTCGCTGGTCGGCGCCAAGCGCGCCACCGTCCACCTGTACAACGCGACCGCCCCGACCTTCCGCCGGGTCGTCTTCCGCGGCTCCAAGGAGCAGATCAAGCAGATCGCCGTCGACGGCACCCGCCTGGTCATGGAGTACGCCGAGAAGCTGCTCGGCCCCGAGACGGTCTTCGGCTACCAGTACAGCCCGGAGATCTTCACCGACACCGAGCTGGACTTCGCCCTGGAGGTCTGCGAGGCCGTCTGCGACGTCTGGCAGCCCGGTCCCGGCCGCGAGATCATCCTGAACCTGCCCGCCACCGTGGAGCGTTCGACGCCGTCCACGCACGCGGACCGCTTCGAGTGGATGGCCCGCAACCTGACCCGCCGCGAGCACATCTGCATCTCCGTGCACCCGCACAACGACCGTGGCACCGCCGTCGCCGCCGCCGAGCTGGCCCTGATGGCCGGCGCCGACCGCATCGAGGGCTGCCTGTTCGGGCAGGGCGAGCGCACCGGCAACGTCGACCTGATCACCCTGGGCATGAACCTGTTCTCGCAGGGCATCGACCCGCAGATCGACTTCTCCCAGATCGACGAGATCCGCCGCACCAGCGAGTACTGCAACCAGATGCCGGTCCACCCGCGCCATCCCTACGCGGGCGACCTGGTGTACACCGCCTTCTCCGGCTCCCACCAGGACGCCATCAAGAAGGGCTTCGACGCGATGGAGGCCGACGCGGCCGCCCAGGGCAAGACGGTGGACGAGATCGAGTGGGCCGTGCCGTACCTGCCGATCGACCCCAAGGACGTCGGCCGCTCCTACGAGGCCGTCATCCGCGTCAACTCGCAGTCCGGCAAGGGCGGTGTCGCCTACGTCCTGAAGAACGACCACAAGCTGGACCTGCCGCGCCGCATGCAGATCGAGTTCTCGAAGATCATCCAGGCCAAGACCGACGCCGAGGGCGGCGAGGTCACGCCGAAGGCGATCTGGGACATCTTCTCCGACGAGTACCTGCCCAACCCCGACAACCCGTGGGGCCGCATCCAGCTGCGCGCCGGCTCGACCGCCACCGACAAGGACGGCACCGACACGCTGACCGTCGAGGCCGTCGTGGACGGCGTGGAGACCGTCCTGAACGGCACCGGCAACGGCCCGATCTCGGCCTTCTTCGATGCGCTGGCCGCCATCGGCATCGACGCCCGCCTGCTGGACTACACCGAGCACACGATGAGCGAGGGCGCCTCCGCCGTGGCCGCCTCGTACATCGAGTGCGCGATCGACGGCCGCGTCCTGTGGGGCATCGGCATCGACGCCAACACCACGCGCGCCTCGCTGAAGGCGGTCGTCTCCGCCGTCAACCGCGCCGGCCGCTGACCCGTCGGCCCGGTCGGCCGAACGCCGGAGAACCGCTGCGCCGCCCCGCCCTCCGACCGGAGGTGCGGGGCAGCGCCGTCCCGGGGCCCACGCTCAGCGGGCGAGGTAGCCGCCGTCCACCGGGAGGACCGCGCCCGTCACGAACGAGGCCGCGTCCGACGCCAGGAACGCGATCACCCGGGCCACCTCGTCCGGCTCCCCGAGCCGCCCCATCGGGTGCGCGGCGGACACCTCCGCGAGGTACTCCGGGCCGCCCGGCTCCTGCGACAGCGCCAGCACCCGCTCCGTCCGGATGGTCCCCGGTGCCACCGCGTTGACGCGGATCCCGTGCGCCGCCCACTCCACCGCCAGGTGCTTGGTCAGCCCAGACGCCACGAACTTCGCCGGCCCGTACGCGGCTTGCCGTGCCTGACCGGCCACCCCGGAAATCGAGGAGACGCAGACCAGCGCACCCCCGGGGTCGGGCTGCGCGAGCATCTCCTCGATCGCGTACTTGCAGGTCAGGAACATGCCGCGGCCATCCACCGCCATGACCCGGTCCCAGTCCTGGGGACTGGTCTCGCGTACGTCCGAAAGGGGGAGCACCCCGGCGTTCGCCACGGCCACGTCGAGTCGCCCGTACGCCGAGACCGCGGCCCCGACCATCGCGCGGTTGTCCTCCGGATCGGCGACGTCACCGGTCACCACGGTGACGCCGAACCCCTCGGCGGCCAGTTCCGTACGCAGGTCCTCCAGCCCGGGGCCATTGGTGTCGGCCGCGGTCACCCGGGCGCCGGAGCGGGCCAGCAGCCGGGCCGTGGCCCGGCCGATCCCGCTCGCGGCTCCCGTGACCAGACAGGATTTCTCGTTCACGCGGGCGAGCGTAGGGACAACGGGCCGGCCGCCGTGGGAGGCGCAGGGGTACGGACCGGCCAAGTGCCGCGGGCGGGGGATGTTGTCTTGTCACACGGCTGACGCATCCTCACCGATGTGGCTAACATCACGCCAACCCGGCGATGCCGCCTGGAGGTCCCGCCCGTGCCCGCACGGCCACGGGGGAGTTACGGAGGTGCGACGTGCTGCCAGTTCGGGGTGGGGACGGCCGGAAGCCGGCGGTCTGGGGCATCCGTACCACGTGGAGCACGGTGGGCGACGGGGAGTTCTTCTGCCCGGGCTGCGGCGGCGACCGCAACTACCGCCGGCGCACCGGACGCCGCCGGTTCACCGTCCTCGGCGTCCCACTGCTGTCGCGCGGCGAGGCCGGACCCGTCGTCGAATGCCAGGGCTGCCGGGAGCGCTTCGACCCCGACGTCCTCGACCAGCTCACCACCACCCGCTTCTCGGCGCTGCTGCGCGACGCCGTGCACACCGTGGCCCTGGCCGTGCTGGCGGCGGGCGGGACCTCCGCGCGCGGCGCACTGGAAGCCGCCGTGTCGACCGTACGGGCAGCCGGCTTCCAGGACTGCACGCAGGAGCAGCTGGAGTCCCTCGTACAGGCACTGGCCAGCGAGGAGGGCCGGCTCGGCCTGTACGACGCCCCCGACTGCTGCGGCGCCGCCCTGGCCATCGAGCTGCACGAGGCGCTGGAACCGCTGGAGCCGCACCTGGCCGGACCCGGACGGGAGTCGATCCTGCTCCAGGGCGCCCGGATCGCCCTCGCGGACGGCCCGTACACCCCCGCCGAGCGCGAGGTGCTCACCAGGGTCGGCGCGGCGTTGCGGATGGGCTCCGACGAGGTGGCGCGCCTGCTGTCGGCCGTGCGCGCCCCCTGACGGGCCCGCCGCGACGCGGCCCGGGCCGCAGCGGCACGGCGGGCCCGGCCGTATACGGAGCGCAACGCCCGGCCGGGCCGGGGTGCCCAGGGTGGTGCTCCAGGCGGCCGAAACGGCCCGGCCGAGGTAACGATCCGGCCTCACGGGGCCGAAATCGCATCGCGGGACGGGTGAACTCCGCCCTCCGCCGGTGCCGGTGGTCCCACCAGGTGGACACCGGAGCGGTCCGCTCTTCTTTGCCGTCCGCACGCCTGTGAAGCGCATCGTCGCACGTCGCGAGGGGAGGCTTCGCGGGTGCGCAGGAGGGGGCGGGTTTCGGCAGCGCGCGGGCCATATCCCGCTACGGGGGCGTACGCCACTGGAGGAACCCACAGATCCGGTCCGCCCATCGATCAACAATTTGTGGAAGTCGACGATATCTGCGAGGCCTCCCACAGGCGTTCAATTCCGGACACACGCCGAGACGCCGCCGGTAACACAGCGGGGCTTCGATTCACGTGAACGCACTGCCAACCCTGGCGAACCAACGGGGTAGCGACCCACTTCGCCCAGGGATAACCAGCTTCCACTCGTTCACCACCTCTTGAAGGGCAAGGTCGATGGCACGTGTCGCCGCCCGGCTCTCCACCGACGGAGAGCAGAGCACCCACCCGGTCGACGAGGTGCTCCCCGTCCCCCAACTCGCCCTCTACGGCTTCCAGCACGTACTCGCCTTCTACGCCGGTGCGGTGATCGTCCCGATCATCGTGGGCGGCGCACTGAAGCTGAGCCCCGAAGAGCTGGTCTACCTGATCAACGCAGACCTGTTCACCTGCGGCATCGCCTCCATCATCCAGGCATGGGGCATCGGCCGGATCGGTGCCCGCCTCCCGCTGATCCAGGGCGTCACCTTCACGGCCGTCTCCCCGATGATCGCCATCGGCCTCGGCGCCGGCGGGGGCACCGCAGCCCTCTTGGTGATCTACGGAGCCGTCATCACGGCCGGCATCGCCACCTTCGCCTTCGCTTGGCTGCCCGCCAAGGCGTTCAGGGCGGTCATGCGGTTGTTCCCGCCGGTCGTCACCGGCACGGTCATCACGGTGCTCGGCATCGTCCTGCTGCCGGTCGGCCTCAACGACGCGGCGGGAGGCCTCGGCAGCCCGGACTTCGGCGACCCCGAGCACTTCGCCTACGCGGGCGGCACCATGCTCTTCATCCTGCTGCTGATGAAGCTGGGCAGGCCCTTCCTCTCCTCGATCGCCATCCTGCTCGGGCTCGTCGGCGGAACGGCCGTCGCCTTCCTCCTGGGGGACGCGAAGTTCGGCAGCGTTGCCGATGCGGACTGGATCGGCATCACGACCCCGTTCCACTTCGGGGCGCCGAAGTTCGAGTGGTTCCCGATCCTCCTCATGCTCATCGTCATGCTGATCACCATGGTCGAGACGACCGGTGACACCTACGCCGTCGGCGACATCGTCGGCAAGGAGGTCGACAGCGAGACCGTGGCCCGCGCCCTGCGGGCCGACGGCGCCGCCACCGCGCTCGGCGGCGTGCTCAACTCCTTCCCGTACGTGGCCTTCGCCGAGAACGTCGGCCTCGTGCGGATGACCAAGGTCAAGAGCCGCTTCGTGGTCGTCGCGGCCGGCGTGTTCATGATCATCCTGGGGCTGCTGCCGAAGGCCGCCGCGATCGTCGCCTCCGTCCCGCACGGGGTCCTCGGCGGAGCCGCGACCGTCATGTTCGCCATGGTCGCCCTGGCCGGTATCCAGACCCTCGCCAAGGTCGACCTCAAGGAGGAGAAGAACGCGCTGGTCGTGGGCGTCTCCCTGGCCTTCGCCCTGCTCCCGGCCACGGTCCCGGTCCTGTTCAAGGACCACATGGACCCGGACCTCTCCTCACTGCTCAACAGCGGTGTGACGCTCGGTGCCACGGCGGCGATCGTGCTCAACCTGGTCTTCAACGGCCTGGCTCGGGATGACGCGCACACCGCCGCCCTCCCGGCGGAGCTACCCGCACAGGCGGGCGCCCCCGTCGTCCCGGCGAGCGCCCCTACAGCGCCGGCCGACCCGGCTGCCCCTGCGGCCCCCGCCCCGGCTCCGGCCGCCCCGTCCGCGGCCGCCCCCGCCGGGCCGGAGGCGGAACCCGACGCCGAGGGCGCGCCCGCACCCGCCTCCTGACCTCCCCACGGGCGGCGGCCCCCGTCCGGACCGGTGTCCGGGCGGGGGCCGTCGCTGCCCCGGCAGCGGGCGACAATGGGCGCATGAGTCTGTTCCGCGACGACGGCATCGTGCTGCGCACCCAGAAGCTCGGGGAGGCGGACCGCATCATCACGCTGCTGACCCGCGGCCACGGACGGGTGCGGGCCGTTGCCCGCGGCGTGCGGCGCACCAAATCGAAGTTCGGCGCCGGGCTGGAACCTTTCTCCCACGCCGACGTGCAGTTCTTCGCCCGCGGCAGCGAACTCGTCGGCCGCAGCCTGCCCCTGTGCACCCAGACCGAGATCATCGCCCCGTACGGCAACGGCATCGTCACCGATTACGCCCGCTACACCGCCGGCACCGTGATGCTGGAGACCGCCGAACGGTTCACCGAGAACGAGGGCGAGCCCGCCGTCCAGCAGTACCTGCTGCTCGTCGGGGCCCTGCGCACGCTTTCCCGCGGCGAGCACGCCCCGAACCTGATCCTGGACGCCTTCCTCCTGCGCTCGCTCGCGGTCAACGGCTACGCGCCCAGCTTCGACGACTGCGCCAAGTGCGGAATCCACGGCCCCAACCGCCACTTCTCCGTCTCCGCGGGCGGGGTAGTCTGCGGCGACTGCCGGGTGGCCGGCAGCGTCGTACCATCTGCTGAGGCCATCGGGTTGCTCAGCGCCCTGCTGACGGGGGACTGGGCGACCGCCGACGCGGCGGAGCCGCGGTACGTGCGCGAGGGGAGCGGACTCGTCTCCGCCTATCTGCACTGGCATCTGGAGCGCGGACTGCGCTCCTTGCGTTACGTAGAGAAGTGACCGAGATCGGAGACCACAGCGCCATGGCAGTACGCGGATTCCTGGGACGCTCCCGCCGCGAGTACACGCTTCCCGAGCCGCACCCCTCCGGTGCCCGGCCGCCGAAGATCCCCGGTGAGCTCGTCCCGGAGCACGTCGCCATCGTGATGGACGGCAACGGCCGCTGGGCCAAGGAGCGCGGCTTGCCGCGCACCGAGGGCCACAAGGTGGGCGCCGAGCGGGTCCTCGACGTCCTCCAGGGGGCCATCGAGATGGGCGTCGGCAACATCTCCCTGTACGCCTTCTCCACCGAGAACTGGAAGCGCTCGCCCGACGAGGTGCGCTTCCTGATGAACTTCAACCGCGACTTCATCCGCAAGACCCGGGACCAGCTCGACGAGCTCGGCATCCGGGTCCGCTGGGTGGGCCGCATGCCCAAGCTGTGGAAGTCGGTGGCCAAGGAGCTCCAGATCGCGCAGGAGCAGACCAAGGGCAACGACAAGCTGACGCTGTACTTCTGCATGAACTACGGCGGCCGCGCCGAGATCGCCGACGCCGCCAAGGCCCTCGCCGAGGACGTGAGGGCCGGCCGGCTGGACCCGTCGAAGGTCAACGAGAAGACCCTCGCCAAGTACCTGTACTACCCGGACATGCCGGACGTGGACCTGTTCCTGCGCCCCAGCGGCGAGCAGCGCACCTCCAACTACCTGATCTGGCAGAGCGCGTACGCCGAGATGGTCTTCCAGGACGTGCTGTGGCCGGACTTCGACCGCCGCCACCTGTGGCAGGCCTGCCTGGAGTACGCCCAGCGCGACCGCCGCTTCGGCGGCGCCGTTCCGAACCAGGTGGAACCCCCCGTCTCCGCGGGCTGACCCTGCACGCCCCGGCTTCCGTGCCGTGACCACGGAAGCCGGGGCTGTGGCGGGACCGGCTGTCCGTTGAGGTGCACCACGGGGCGGCCCGCCGCCATGACCGGGGCCCGCGGGCGGCCGCGGTTGTAGGCTGCTGTCATGTCCATGCAGGGAATGGAACGCCCGGGCGCGCCCGGGGACCGGGAAGCGGCCGTCGAGCTCGTCTACGAGGTGACCACGGCCGATCTGGCGCAGGCGTTCCGGGTCCGGAACACCGCCACGCCGGCGCTGCGCCGGCAGCGCTGGCTCGTGCCCCTCGTCGGGATCGCGCTGGTGGTCCTGGGCGGCGAAGCGCTCGCGGCCGGGCAGCCGGGGCCCAACGGCCTGCCCGTGCTCGCCGGCGGGCTGCTGCTGTGCGGGCTCGCCGTGTGGGGGCCGCGGCTGAGGGCGCGCGCGTTCGCCGGGCTGCTCGCGAAGGCGGGCGCGACCCGCACGGTCGTCGACGGGACCGGGATCCAGGTGACGACGGCGCGCTCCTCGACCCGGATGGAGTGGGGCGCGCAGCCCGTGTACGCCGAGACAGCCGACACCTTCGTGCTGCTGGACGTGGCGAAGGGGGCGGCGGCCATAACGGTGATCCCCAAGCGCGGCGTCCGGGGGCCCGGGGACGTGAACCGGCTGCGGGCGCTCCTGGACGCCCGCCTGCGCCGCCTGTAGCCCTCGCGGACCCACTAGACCGGAGTCAGAACCGGACTGGGCCGTTCAGGACGCTGCGGCGGCCGCGCAGTCGGCGCAGGTGCCGAAGATCTCCACCGTGTGGGCGACGTTCACGAAGCCGTGCTCGGCCGCGATGGACTCCGCCCACTTCTCCACGGCCGGGCCCTCGACCTCCACGGCCTTGCCGCAGCCGCGGCAGACCAGGTGATGGTGGTGGTCGCCGGTGGAGCAGCGCCGGTAGACGGACTCGCCGTCGCTGGTCCGCAGCACGTCGACCTCACCGGCGTCGGCGAGGGACTGGAGGGTCCGGTAGACCGTGGTCAGGCCCACGGAGTCGCCGCGGTGCTTGAGCATGTCGTGCAGCTCCTGGGCGCTGCGGAACTCGTCCACCTCGTCCAGTGCTGCCGCGACGGCTGCCCGCTGCCGGGTGGATCGTCCTCGTACTGGCGCGGTATTCGTCTCGCCAGGCGCAGTCGCCACCGGTTCCTCCTCGTGTCGGCCTCGCGCCCATTGTGCCAGGCTGCGATCCGTCCCCCGCCGTCCTAGACCTTTACGTCGTCCCGGGAGCAGACCGCCTCGGCGGCGCGGGCGGCGTTCGCCCGGCGCCGGGCCAGCGGCGCGGACAGCGCGGTCATCACCATGAAGACGCCGATGGCGAGCAGCACGATGGTGCCGCCGGAAGGGGCGTCGATGTAGTACGTGGTCACCGTCCCGGACAGCGAAACGAGCACGCCGATGGCCATGGCCGTCGCCAGGGTGGCGGTGAACCCGCGGGTGACGCGCTGGGCGGCTGCGACGGGGATCACCATCATCGCGCTGACCAGCAGCAGGCCGACGATCCGCATGGCCACGGTGACGGTGACGGCGGCGGTGACCGCGATCAGCAGGTTCAGCAGGCGCACCGGCAGGCCGGTGACCCGGGCGAACTCCTCGTCCTGGCAGACGGCGAACAGCTGGCGGCGCAGACCCAGGGTCACGGCGACCACGAAGGCCGCGAGGACCACCACGGCGGTGACGTCCTCGGCCGAGACGGTGGTGATGGAGCCGAAGAGGTAACTGGTCAGGTTGGCGGTGGAGCCGCCCGGAGCCAGGTTGATGATCATGACACCGCCGGCCAGGCCGCCGTAGAAGAGCATGGCGAGCGCGATGTCGCCGCTGGTCCTGCCGCGGGAGCGGATGAGCTCCATGCCGACCGCGCCGACGATCGCGACGAGGGTCGCGATCCACACCGGGCTGGCGTTCAGCAGGAAGCCGAGCGCGACACCGGTCATGGCCACGTGCCCGATGCCGTCCCCCATGACGGCCTGGCGGCGCTGGACGAGGTACGTGCCGATGGCGGGCGCGGTGAGGCCGACCAGCACGGCCGCGATCAGGGCCCGCTGCATGAAGGCGTAGGTGAGGAGGTCCATCAGCTCAGCAGTCCCGTCCGCAGGGGCTCGGCGTCGTGCGCCGCGTGGGGGTGTACGTGGTCGTGGCCGGGCAGGGCGTGCTGGCCCACGGCTTCGGGGGGCGGCCCGTCGTGGACGACGCAGCCGTCGCGCAGGACGACGGCGCGGTCGATCAGCGGCTCCAGCGGGCCCAGCTCGTGCAGGACGAGCAGGACGGACGAGCCGGCCGCGACCTGCTCGCGCAGGGCGGTGGCGAGGACCTCCTGGTTGGCGAGGTCGACGCCGGCCATCGGCTCGTCCATGATCAACAATTCGGGTTCGCCGGCGAGCGCCCGGGCGATGAGCACGCGCTGGTGCTGGCCGCCGGAGAGGGCGTTCACGGATGCGTGCCCGTGCGCGTCCATGCCGACCAGGGCCAGGGCCCGCTCGACGGCGGCCTTGTCGGCCTTGCGCAGGAGGCCGAAGCGGGAGCGGGCCAGGCGGCCGGCGGAGACGACCTCGCGGACGGTGGCGGGGACACCGCTGGCGGCGGTCGTGCGCTGCGGGACGTAGCCGATGCGCGACCAGTCCCGGAAGCGCTTGAACTCGGTGCCGAACAGCCACAGCTCACCGCCCGACAGGGGCACCTGGCCGACGACGGCGCGCACGGCCGTGGACTTGCCGGATCCGTTGGCGCCGAGCAGGGCGACGACCTCGCCGCGCCGGACGGTGAGGTCGACCCCGCGCAGCACGGGGCGCGAGCCGAGCGAGGCGACGGCCCCGCGCAGGGATATGACGGGCTGCTCTGCTGCCTCGGCGGGCTGGGACTCCATGGCACGCGCCTCCGTTACTGCCACTACTTGCTCCCGAGCGCCTTCTGCAGGTTCTTGAGGTTGGACCGCATGACCTCGAAGTAGTCAGCGCCCTGGGAGGTGTCGGTGATTCCCTCGAGCGGGTCGAGGACGTCGGTCTTCAGGCCCGTGTCGGCGGCGAGGCTCTTGGCCGTCTTGTCGCTGGCCAGGGTCTCGAAGAACACGGTGGAGACATTCTCCTTCTTCGCGAGCTCCTGGAGCTCCTTCATCCGGGCGGGGCTCGGCTCGGACTCCGGGTCGACGCCGGAGATGCCCTCCTGGTCGAGGCCGTAGCGCTCGGCGAGGTAGCCGAAGGCGGCATGGGTGGTGATGAAGGTCTTGGACCCGGTGTTCTTCAGGCCGTCCTTGAACTCCGTGTCGAGGGCGGTCAGTTTGCCGACGAGCTCGTCGGTGTTCTTCTTGTAGTCCGCCGCGTGACCGGGGTCGGCCTTCTCCAGGGCTGCCCCGACGCCCTTGGCGACCTCGGCGTACTTCGTCGGGTCGAGCCAGATGTGCGGGTCGCCGCCGGCCTCGCCCTTGCCGTGGTCGTGGCCGTGCTCGTCCGCGTGGCCGTGCTCGTCCGCGTGGCCGTGCTCGTCGGTGTGGCCCTGCTCGCCCTCGGGGGCGTGGCCGTGGTCGTGGCCGGCGGAGCCGTGGGCCTCCAGCGTCGTGAGGGAGGCGGCGTCGACGACGTTCTTCACGCCGGACTGGGCGACGGCCTTGTCGACGGCGGGCTGGAGGCCCTTGAGGTAGAGGACCACGTCGGACTCGCCGAGCTGGCCGGTCTGCTTCGGGGTGATCTCCAGGTCGTGCGGCTCGACGCCCGGCTTGGTCAGGGAGGTGACGGTCACGTGGTCCTTGCCGATCTGTTCGGCGAGGAACTGCATCGGGTAGAACGACGCCGTCACGGCGAGCTTGCCGTCCTCGCCGCCGCCCGAGGCGGCCGCTCCGGAACAGGCGGTGAGGGCCGTGGCGCCGAGGGCGACGGCTCCGGCGAGGGCGGCGGTGGGTATGAGGCGGCGTACGTTCATGACATCCATTTTCATCAGGAATGGAAACCGTTGTCAAAAACCCAGGTGGTCGGGGGGCGGGCGGACCGTCAAAGGGGATACCGATTTGAAAGGGAGGGTGCGGGCGCCGCTACTCTGAGGCATTCGCGTTCGTCCTCGTCATGAAGAGAGCACCGTGGCCGCCGACAAGATCGAAACCATCGTCAGCCTGAGCAAGCGCCGTGGCTTCGTTTACCCGTGCAGTGAGATCTACGGTGGCTCCAGGGCTGCCTGGGACTACGGTCCGCTTGGTGTTGAGCTCAAGGAGAACATCAAGCGCCAGTGGTGGAAGGCGATGGTCACCGGCCGTGAGGACATCGTCGGCATCGACTCCTCCGTGATCCTGGCCCCCGAGGTCTGGGTGGCCTCGGGCCACGTCGCCACCTTCTCGGACCCGCTGACCGAGTGCACCTCCTGCCACAAGCGTCACCGCGCCGACCACCTGGAAGAGGCGTACGAGGCCAAGCACGGCCGCCTCCCCGAGAACGGCCTTGCCGACATCAACTGCCCCAACTGTGGTGTGAAGGGCCAGTTCACCGAGCCGAAGCAGTTCTCCGGCATGCTGGAGACCCACCTCGGCCCGACCCAGGACACCGGCTCCAAGGCGTACCTGCGCCCCGAGACCGCCCAGGGCATCTTCACCAACTTCGCCCTCGTCCAGACCTCCTCGCGCAAGAAGCCGCCGTTCGGCATCGCGCAGATGGGCAAGTCCTTCCGCAACGAGATCACGCCCGGCAACTTCATCTTCCGCACCCGCGAGTTCGAGCAGATGGAGATGGAGTTCTTCGTCAAGCCGGGCGAGGACGACCAGTGGCAGGAGTACTGGATGCAGGAGCGGTGGAACTGGTACCGCGACCTGGGCATCCGTGAGGAGAACATCCGCTGGTACGACCACCCGAAGGAGAAGCTCTCCCACTACTCGAAGCGCACCGCCGACATCGAGTACCGCTTCAACTTCGGCGGCAGCGAGTTCTCCGAGCTGGAGGGCATCGCCAACCGCACCGACTACGACCTCAAGGCCCACTCCGCGGCCTCCGGTCAGGACCTCACCTTCTTCGACCAGGAGGCCGGTGAGCGCTACACCCCGTACGTCATCGAGCCGGCGGCCGGCGTCAACCGCGCCATGCTCGCCTTCATGCTCGACGCGTACAACGAGGACGAGGCCCCGAACGCCAAGGGCGTCATGGAGAAGCGCACCGTGATGCGCCTCGACCCGCGCCTGGCCCCGATCAAGGTCGCCGTCCTGCCGCTGTCCCGCAACCCGCAGCTGTCGCCGAAGGCCAAGGGCCTCGCCGCCGACCTGCGCAAGCACTGGAACATCGAGTTCGACGACGCGGGCGCCATCGGCCGCCGCTACCGCCGCCAGGACGAGATCGGTACGCCGTTCTGCGTGACCGTCGACTTCGACACCCTGGACGACAACGCGGTGACCGTGCGCGAGCGCGACACCATGAAGCAGGAGCGGGTCTCCCTGGACCAGATCCAGGCTTACCTCGGCAGCCGCCTGCTCGGCTGCTAGGTTCCGCCGGAACGGCCGGTGGCCCGGTGCGCGTGCTGCGCACCGGGCCACCGTCGTTCCCGGCCGGGTCAGCCCGCGGACGCCCGGGTGGCGGCCGCGGCCGCGGCGCGGCGCTCGCCCTGGGCCTTCGAGCGCTTGCCGTAGAGGGCGGTCCACAGCGCCAGCGCGCCGAGCACCCCGTAGATCAGGATCGGGCTGAGGACGACCATGGTGTCGGTGCTCAGGACGTACGCCAGGGCGATGCGCACGCCCGCCTCCGCGAGGTACGCCACGCCCCACACCGTCGTCATCACGTTCATCGTGCGGCGAAAGCCCTCGAACTGCCACAGGCCGTTCCACCAGGCGGTGCTCTCACGGGTGCCGTCGGTGGCGAACTTGCGGCCGAAGTAGAACATCAGCGGCCGCGGCGCGAGCAGCGTGGCGAGGCAGAGCAGACCGAACAGGCCGGTCACGCAGGAGTCCTTGACCATCAGGGCTCGGGCCGAGTGCGCCCCGACCAGCGAGACGACGGCCGTGATCGCCATGAACACCAGGGTGACGATGGCGAACTCGTCGAGCTTCCGGCGCCAGGCCACGTGGATGGCGCTGTCCAGGACGGGCCAGGCGCCGCTGGCCAGTAGCGCCGCGAACTCGCTCCAGCCGTGGTCGCGCAGCTGGTGGTACGTGATGATCGGCGCCACGACGTTGAGGCCGATCGTCACGATCCAGCCGAGCGCGGCTGCGCCCCCGGACCGGGCCGGAGGCTCCGGTCGTGTCACCTGAGATGTGTCGGCGGACAAGGTTCCCCCTGCAACTGCTTGATGATGTGCGGTAGGGGAACCGTAAAACTTGACGGGGTGTGAGCGAGTGCGGGCCGCTCAAAATGATCATCAAATCGTCCGGAGTGGCCGGTTGGGGCTGAGGCGCCCGAGGTGGGTAGGGGCCGCGTCAGGCGCGCAGGCCCCGGATCACGAGGCGGGTGACCGCCTCGAACTCCTCGGTGATCGTGGGCGAGTTCCACTCGGCCGCGTACTGGGGGTCGTGGAAGCGCCCGGTGGCGTCGAACACCGCGCGGGCGGCGGCCGGGACGTCGGCGGCGGCGAGCGTGCCTGCCTCGACCCCTTCGGCGATGATCCGGCCCAGTTGTGCGATCAACTGGCTCAGGTGGTGGTCGACCACCCCGCTGTTCTCGGCGAGCAGCACCGTGTACGTCGCGAACAGCTCGGGATCGTCACCCGCCTTGTGGCGCTTGGCGTCGAACAGGGCCTCCAGCCATGCCTCCAGCTTGGAAGGGGCGCTCTCGCCGGAAGCGGAGGTGATCCCCTCCAGGCGGTCGACGCTCTTCGCGAGCCAGCGGTCGGTGACGGCCTCCCGTAGCGCCGCCTTCGACGGGAAGTGCCGGTAGACACTTCCGTGGCTGACGCCCAGGGCCCGCGCCACGTCCACCACCGTCGCCTTGGTAGGGCCGTAGCGGCGCAGCACCTCCTCGGTGGTTTCGAGGATGCGCTCGGGGGTCAGGGGCTCGGCGGCAGCGGGTGACATGGGTACGACCGTACAGCCGCCTCAGCGCTCGCTGTCGAGGTGGGCCATCTGGGCCACCGGATAGCGCTCGCCGGCGGCGGCTCCGACCGGGACCGCGTCTTCAATGGCTGTGAGGTCGGCCGGTGTCAGCTCAACGTCCATGGCACCGAGTGCCTCGGCGAGGCGGTCCCGGCGGCGGGCACCCACGAGCGGAACGATGTCCTCACCGCGCGAGAGAACCCAGGCGATGGCGGCCTGGGCCACGCTGATGCCCCTACCGTCGGCGACCTTGCGCAGTGTCTCGACCAGGTCGAGATTGCGCTGGAGGTTCGTGCCCTGGAAGCGGGGACTCATACCGCGGAAGTCCCCCGGAGCCAGCTCGCGGTCGCGCGGGAAGTGGCCGCTGATCAGGCCACGGGAGAGGACCCCGTACGCGGTGATGCCTATGCCGAGCTCGCGGGCGGTCGGCAGGATCTCCTGCTCGATGCCGCGGGAGACCAGTGAGTACTCGATCTGGAGGTCCGCGATGGGCGCCACGGCCGCAGCCCGGCGCAGGGTTTGCGCACCGACCTCGGACAGGCCGATGTGCCGCACGTGCCCCGCCTCGACCGCTTCGGCGATGGCGCCCACCGTCTCCTCGATCGGCACGTCCGGGTCCACGCGGGCGATCCGGTAGATGTCGATGTGGTCCCGGCCCAGCCGCTGGAGCGAGTAGGCCAAGAAGTTCCTCACCGCCTCCGGGCGGCCGTCGTAACCGGTGAATCCGCCCTCGACCGTGCGCAGCGCGCCGAACTTCACGCTGGTCAGCGCCTGCTCGCGGGCGGCGGCCGGCGCGGTGCGCAGGGCCTCGTTGATGAGCAGCTCGTTGTGGCCCATTCCGTAGAAGTCGCCGGTGTCGAGCAGCGTCACGCCGGCGTCCAGCGCCGCATGGATGGTCGCGATCGACTCGTCCCGGTCGGCCTCGCCGTAGAGCGCGGACATCCCCATGCAGCCGAGGCCGAGCGGGAAGACGGCGGGGCCGGTGGCGCCGAGGGTGCGGAGGCGGTGGGGGGAGGTCTGAGTGGTGCTCTGGTTCGTGTCCATGGAACGAGAATGGCATGACGGGTGACAGATTTCAATATCTGTCACCCGTTGGTGTTGGGGGGTGGGCGGGCGAGGGCGTCCACGAGGGGGAACGGGAGGGTGTGTCGATGGTGGGCGCTGTGGCTATGCCGCCGCCCGCTCCAGCCTGCGGGCCGTGCGCCGGGCCGTCGCCATGGCCCAGCGGCCGCTGGTCGCGGCTCCCACGACCAGCACGAGCAGGCCGAAGGCGGTGATGATCCACCAAGCCGGTCCGGCTGCCGAGGCGAACCGCGCGGGGTCCGTCAGGCCACCGGTGCCGCCGTTGCCGCCCGCGCCCCCGGACGCCAGGACGGCGCCGATCACGGCGACGCCCAGCGCGGCGCCGGTCTGCCGGCCCGTCGAGGCGACCGCGGCCGCGACGCCCGCCTGCGCCCGCGGCATCCCGGAGACGGCCGTGTTCGTCACGGGCGCGTTGACCAGGCCGAAGCCGAGCCCGAACAGGGCGTACCCGGTGAACATCAGCGGGTACGAGGCGGCCGCCGGGAACGCCGCGAACAGCAGCCCGCTGGCGGCCATCGCGGCCCCGGCCAGCAGGAGCGGGAGCCGCGGCCCGCGGGAGGCGACCAGCAGGCCGGACAGGGGCGAGCACACCAGGGCCGGCGCGGCCACGGGGAGCATGAACAGCCCGGCGTGGAGCGCGTCCAGCCCCCGCACGTCCTGGAGGTAGAGGGTGTTCAGGAACAGGAACCCGGACAGTGCGGCGAACGCGCTGACCGCGATCACCGTGGCCCCGCTGAAGGGGGCGCTGCGGAAGAACCGCGGGTCGATCAGCGGCTCGGGCCGCCGGCGCTCGTACAGCAGGAGCCCCACCAGCGAGGCTGCGGCGAGGAGGAAGCAGCCGACGATGACCGGGGAGCCCCAGCCCGCGGACGGCGCTTCGATGATCCCGTACGTGACCGATCCGAGCAGGGCGATGACCAGCAGCTGGCCGACCGGGTCCGGGCGGCGTGGCCGGTCCGCCCGCGACTCCGGCACGTAGCGCAGGGTCAGGGCGAGGGCCAGCAGCCCGACCGGGAGGTTGACCCAAAAGACCGACCGCCAGCCGACGGTGTCCACGAGCAGCCCGCCCACCGGGGGCCCGGCCGCCATGGACAGGCCGGCCACCGCGCCCCAGACGCCGATCGCGCGGGCCCGTTCGCGTGCGTCGGTGAAGGTGTTGGTGATGATCGACATGGCGACGGGGTTCAACATCGAGCCGCCCGCGGCCTGCACCATCCGGAAGGGGACGAGCCAGTGCAACCCCGGGGCGAGCGAGCACAGCAGCGATCCGGCCGTGAAGAGGACCAGACCCGCGGCGAACACCCGGCGGCGCCCGATCCGGTCCGCGGTGGAGCCGGCCAGGATCAGCAGGGAGGCCAGGACCACGGCGTAGGCGTCGATCGTCCACTGCAGGCCGGCGACCGAGGCGTCCAGCTCGCGGCGCATCGAGGGCAGCGCGACGTTCAGGACGGTGCTGTCGAGGCTGACCATGAGCAGGCTCATGCAGCAGATCGCCAGCACCAGAATCCTCCGGCGGCGGCTCGGCTCCTGCACGCTTCCGATAGTACGCCTAACTAAAGAGATGTGTGCCGAGGGGCCGCTGGGCGACAATGGGGGGATGACCACGCTCCCCGCGCCCCTCGCGATCGGCCCGCACACCGTGCAGCCCCCGGTGGTGCTCGCGCCCATGGCCGGCATCACCAACGCCCCGTTCCGCACCCTCTGCCGCGAGTTCAGCGGCGGCAAGGGGCTGTTCGTGAGCGAGATGATCACGACTCGCGCGCTGGTCGAGCGCAACGAGAAGACCATGCAGCTGATCCACTTCGACGAGACCGAGAAGCCCCGCTCGATCCAGCTGTACGGGGTCGACCCCGCGACGGTCGGCAAGGCGGTCCGCATGATCGTCGAGGAGGACCGCGCCGACCACATCGACCTCAACTTCGGCTGCCCGGTCCCCAAGGTGACCCGCAAGGGCGGCGGCTCCGCCCTCCCCTACAAGCGGAACCTGCTGCGCGCCATCCTCCGCGAGGCCGTCGCTGGCGCCGGCGACCTGCCGGTGACCATGAAGATGCGCAAGGGCATCGACGACGACCACCTCACGTACCTGGACGCCGGCCGGATCGCGGTGGAGGAGGGCGTCACCGCCATCGCCCTGCACGGACGCACCACCGCCCAGCACTACGGCGGCACCGCGGACTGGGAGGCCATCGCCCGGCTGAAGGAGCACGTCCCGGAGATCCCCGTGCTGGGCAACGGCGACATCTGGTGCGCCGAGGACGCGCTGCGCATGGTCCGCGAGACGGGCTGCGACGGCGTCGTGGTGGGCCGCGGCTGCCTGGGGCGCCCGTGGCTGTTCAACGACCTCGTGGCGGCCTTCGAGGGGCGCCCGGAAGACTTCCACCGCCCCACGCTGCGCGAGGTCGCGGCGACCATGCACCGGCACGCCGAGCTGCTGGGGGAGTGGATCGGCGACGAGGCGCGCGGGGTGATCGACTTCCGTAAGCACGTGGCCTGGTACCTGAAGGGCTTCTCGGTGGGTTCCGAGATGCGCAAGAAGCTGGCGGTCACCTCCTCCCTGGCCGAGCTCGACGCTCATCTGAGCGAGCTGGACCTGGACCAGCCCTGGCCCGAGAGCGCGGACGGCCCCCGCGGCCGGACGTCCGGAAACAACCGGGTTGTCCTCCCGGAGGGCTGGTTGAAGGATCCGTACGACTGCGCCGGAGTGAGCGAGGACGCCGAACTGGACACGTCCGGGGGCTGAGAATCAGCTGACAAATTATGCCGTCGGCGGCGTGACATACGCCACGCATGGGTGGGGTTGCGCTCACATGAGCGCGAGAATCACGGCTAAGACTTCCAAAGGGTGGCACTGGGTGCCACCCTTTGTTTGTTCAACTCTTGAACGCAAATGTATCGATGATCGCTCATTCGAGCGAAGTCAAGCCGGAGTGGGCGTGTCACCCTTCGGGAGGTGAACGGTCTTCGTAGGTTTGGGCTACCCGTGGGTTACTTTCGATCCGGGGGCGCACGAGTGGTTACGGCCGTATGACGGCCAAGTGGACGTACCCAGAAGCCTTCGATCTGGGTATGTTCCTCGCCGTCAGGGCAGCCACCGAGTCCTCGAGGAGTCGAGACCCGTGTCGGAAAACAAGAACCAGAAGTTCGTCTACGACTTCACCGAGGGGAACCGCGACCTCAAGGACCTTCTCGGCGGCAAGGGAGCCAACCTCGCCGAGATGACCAACCTGGGTCTGCCGGTCCCTCCCGGCTTCACCATCACCACCGAGGCCTGCAAGGTCTACCTGGAGAGCGGTGAGGCCCCGGCCGAGCTGCGCGACGAGGTCAGCGCGCACCTCGCCGCCCTCGAAGCGAAGATGGGCAAGAAGCTCGGACAGTCGGACGACCCGCTCCTGGTCTCCGTCCGCTCCGGCGCCAAGTTCTCCATGCCCGGCATGATGGACACCGTCCTCAACATCGGCCTCTCCGACGCCTCCGTGGTCGGCCTCGCCGCCCAGGCCGACAACGAGCGCTTCGCGTGGGACTCGTACCGCCGCCTCATCCAGATGTTCGGCAAGACCGTCCTCGGCGTCGAGGGCGAGCTCTTCGAGGACGCCCTCGACGCGGCGAAGGAAGCCAAGAAGGTCACCGTCGACACCGACCTCGACGCCGCCGACCTGAAGAAGCTGGTCAAGGTCTTCAAGAAGATCGTCGCGAAGGAGGCCGGCCGCGAGTTCCCGCAGGACGCCCGCGAGCAGCTCGACCTCGCCGTCGAGGCGGTCTTCAACTCCTGGAACACCGACCGCGCCAAGCTCTACCGCCGCCAGGAGCGCATCCCCGGCGACCTGGGCACCGCGGTCAACGTCTGCTCGATGGTCTTCGGCAACCTCGGCCCCGACTCCGGCACCGGCGTCGCCTTCACCCGCGACCCCGCCAGCGGCCACCAGGGCGTCTACGGCGACTACCTGCAGAACGCGCAGGGCGAGGACGTCGTCGCCGGCATCCGCAACACGGTGCCCCTCTCCGACCTGGAGCAGCTGGACAAGAAGTCCTACGACCAGCTGATGCAGATCATGGAGACGCTGGAGACCCACTACAAGGACCTCTGCGACATCGAGTTCACGATCGAGCGCGGCCAGCTGTGGATGCTCCAGACCCGGGTCGGCAAGCGCACGGCCGGCGCCGCGTTCCGCATCGCCACCCAGCTCGTCGACCAGGGCCTGATCGACGAGGCCGAGGCCCTCCAGCGGGTCACCGGCCACCAGCTCGCACAGCTGATGTTCCCGCGCTTCGACGAGGACGCGAAGACCGAGCTGCTCGGCCGCGGCATCGCCGCCTCCCCGGGCGCGGCGGTCGGCAAGGCCGTCTTCGACTCGTACACGGCCGTCAAGTGGTCCCGCTCCGGCGAGAAGGTCATCCTCATCCGCCGCGAGACCAACCCCGACGACCTCGACGGCATGATCGCCTCCGAGGGCATCCTGACCTCCCGCGGCGGCAAGACCTCGCACGCCGCCGTCGTCGCCCGCGGCATGGGCAAGACCTGCGTCTGCGGCGCCGAGGAGCTCGACGTCGACACCAAGCGCCGCCGCATGACGGTCGGCGACCGGGTCATCGAGGAGGGCGACGTCGTCTCCATCGACGGCTCCACCGGCAAGGTGTACCTGGGCGAGGTGCCCGTCGTACCGTCCCCGGTCGTCGAGTACTTCGAGGGCCGTATGCACGCCGGCGCCGACGACGCCGACGAACTGGTCCAGGCCGTCCACCGGATCATGGCCTACGCGGACCGCGTCCGCCGGCTGCGGGTGCGCGCCAACGCCGACAACGCCGAGGACGCGCTGCGCGCCCGCCGGTTCGGCGCCCAGGGCATCGGCCTGTGCCGCACCGAGCACATGTTCCTCGGTGAGCGCCGCGAGATGGTCGAGCGCCTGATCCTCGCGGACACCGAGAGCGAGCGCGAGGCCGCCCTCGCCGAGCTCCTGCCGCTGCAGAAGAAGGACTTCATCGAGCTGTTCGAGGCGATGGACGGCCTGCCCGTCACCGTCCGCCTGCTCGACCCGCCGCTGCACGAGTTCCTGCCCGACATCACCGAGCTGTCGGTGCGCGTCGCCCTCGCCGAGGCCCGCAAGGACCACAACGAGAACGACCTGCGCCTGCTCCAGGCCGTGCACAAGCTGCACGAGCAGAACCCGATGCTGGGCCTGCGCGGTGTCCGTCTCGGCCTGGTCATCCCCGGCCTGTTCGCCATGCAGGTCCGGGCGATCGCCGAGGCCGCGGCCGTGCGCAAGGACGCCAAGGGCGACCCGCGCGCCGAGATCATGATCCCGCTCGTCGGCACCGTCCAGGAGCTGGAGATCGTCCGCGAGGAGGCCGACGCCATCATCGCCGAGGTGGAGGCCGCCACCGGCGCCAACCTCAAGCTGACCATCGGCACGATGATCGAGCTGCCCCGCGCCGCCCTGACCGCCGGCCAGATCGCCGAGGCCGCGCAGTTCTTCTCCTTCGGTACGAACGACCTGACCCAGACCGTGTGGGGCTTCTCCCGCGACGACGTCGAGGCCAGCTTCTTCACCGCGTACCTGGAGAAGGGCATCTTCGGGGTCTCGCCCTTCGAGACCATCGACAAGGACGGTGTCGGCGCCCTCGTCCGCAGCGCGGTCCAGGCCGGCCGGGCCACCCGCCCCGAGCTCAAGCTCGGCATCTGTGGCGAGCACGGCGGTGACCCCGAGTCCGTCCACTTCTTCCACGAGGTCGGCCTCGACTACGTCTCCTGCTCGCCCTTCCGGATTCCGGTGGCGCGCCTGGAGGCCGGCCGTGCCGCCGCCGAGGCGACGGGCAGCGACAGCCGCTGAACCCCGCCTGAGGCCCGCTGAGGGCCCCTGACAGTCCGCCTGCCCCCGGGTTCCCTGACGCCCGAGGGCAGGCGGACAATTCTTTGTGGTTCAACAAATCTTTACGCCAGCAGGCGGTGGACGGATCCCCACCCGTCCACCGCCTGCTGTCAATCCGCCAGGCACGTCGGCGCATCCCGGTGCGACCGACCGCCAGGCCCCGCAAAGCCCCCCACGGCCTTCACGGAGCGTTTCGGTCGCACTGGAGTGTCCCTGGCGGAGTACAGCATTTCGGTTGTCACGCCCCCGCCGAAAGGGGTTTCAACTGTGGCCGAAAGGGCGTGGTGACGTCGTGTGACGGCGTGCATACTCATGGGGCGGGGGGATTGCGGTTGCACAGGTGGGGGTTCGGTGCTGCGTATCCATTTCACTGGAGTGGACCTGGCACGCGTGCGGATGGCAGGGCGTCCCGATGCGTTGTGGGAAACGATTCTGAGTTTTCACCGCTTAAGAGACCGGCGTGATGCCCGGCTCTTCGGTGAATGGCGTACGGAAGCCCGCAGTAGGTTGAATGGTGAAACACGCTTGCTCGGCGCGCTCATACCGAGTCGTGGCTATTTCCCCGATTTCCTGACCCCTGTGGAGGGGCAGTACGGGTGGGACGTGGGCCTCGACGCGCTGCGCGGGCTGCACCCGGAGCGGATCCGGCGGGAGCTGGCCCTGCTCGGGACGGGAGCGCGGGTGGGTGCCGCGTTCGGCATGCCCGCAGGCACGGGCGGCGGTGCCGAAACGGCGGTGCCGCGGCGGCTGCGGGAGTTCATGGACGGCGGCACGAAGCACCTGCCGAGACTCCTGGCCGAGCTGCGCGGGTACCACCGGGCGGCCGTGGCCCCGTACTGGAACCACATCCAGGCGCAGATCGAGGCCGAGCGGGCCGCGCGCGGCCGGGCCCTGCTGGACGGGGGCGCGGACGAGCTGCTGGCCTCGCTGCCGCCCATGTTGCGTTGGCGCGCCCCGGTCCTGGAGTGCGACTACCCCGTGGACCGCGACGTGTGGCTGCGTGGGCGGGGGCTGCTGCTCCAGCCGTCGTTCTTCTGCCGGCGCACCGCCGTGACGCTGCACGACCCGGAGCTGCCGCCGGTGCTGGTCTACCCGGCCGCGGCGCAGCTGGCCTCGGCGCCCACCGGAAGCGAATCGATTCGCCCCCTGGAGGAACAGCGCCAGCGCACTTTGGGCAAGCTCGTCGGGCACACCCGCTCGGTGGTGCTGCGGGCCATCGGCGACGGGGCCACCACCAGCGAGCTCGCCCGCCGGGCCGGGGTCTCGCTGGCCTCCGCCAGCCAGCACGCCTGCGTGATGCGCGAGGCCGGGCTGGTGACCACCCTGCGCCGGGGGAACGCCGTCCTGCACACGGTGACGCCGCTGGGGGCCGCGCTCCTCAAGGGCGGCGCGGTGGCCTCATAGTCGTACGCCGGAGCCCCGTACCCGGGTCGGCACGGCCCGGGTACGGCGGGTGCGGCGGCCGGTACGGGAGCGGGGCGGCCCGGTGCGGTTCCCGTTCGAAGCCGCGTCGGGGCTGTCGTGCGCACCGATATCCGGTCTTCCGCGTTCGGAATCCGGCACGAGATCCGTCCTCCAGCGGCGATTTCAAGCCACTCGGGCGCCCGTTCGAGCGGGCCCCGTACGCGGCCGCGGCCACCCGCGGCGCGAGCTTTGCGTGACCGGGCGCCCGAGCGATGTGACGCATCCCGGACGGATCCGGGACTTCGGGCCCTGGTCGGCCCCCGCGTCGGCGAGGATGCTGGAGCCATGGACCCCTCCGCTGCCGAGCACGACATCCGGGGCCGCGCCGACCTGGAGGTCGTGCTGCGGCGCTTCTACACGGCTGCCTTCGCCGACGGGCGGATCGGCCCGTTCTTCACGGAGATCGCCGGCACGGACCTCGGCGCCCACCTGCCCCGGATCACCGACTTCTGGGAGCGGGCCCTGTTCCGCAGCGCCTCCTACGACCGTGACCCCTTCGCCCCGCACGCCGCGCTGCACGCGGCGCGGGCCATGACCGCCGAGGACTTCGGCCGCTGGGTCCAGCTCTGGCGCGCCGCCGTGGACGGGCTGTACCGGGGGCCCGTGGCGGAGGGGGCCAAGGCGATGGGCGAGCGGATCGCCCTGGCCCTGCACCGGCGGCTGGCCGGAGCGGAGGCCCCGCCGCACCGCGAGGGCGGCACGGGCTTCGTCCCGCTGGCCGCGCTGCGGCTCCGCTCGGCCGCCTGACGGGGCGGCTCCGCCCCGCGGGGACCGGAGTAAGCCGGGCCGGGCATCGCAGTGACCCCGGGGCCCTGCCCCGTGCTCCCGTACGCCGGGGACCGCCTGGAGGGACCACGCCCCCGGCGGGGTAGTCACGCGGCAGCGAGGCCCGCTGCCCGCCCCTGCCGCCGTGGAGTGCCCCATGCGTCGTGGTCCCCTGTGCTCCCGCACTCCCGCGGCCGGCCCTGCCGCCCCGGCCCCGGTCCCGGTCCGTGTCCGGGTCCGTGTCCCGGTCCCGGTCCGCGTCCGCGCCCCCGCCTTCGCTCCGGTCCTCGTGCTCGTGCTCGCCCTGGCCATCGCGTTCGCCGGGGCGGCGGCCTTCGCGGGGCCCGCCCGCGCCGACACGGTCACCCCCGAGACCGCCCCCGCCCTCCGCTTCGTCAGCTACAACATCTGCGGCAACGTCTGCGGCGCGGCCCCGTACGACGACCAGCGGCGGATCGACACCGTCGTCGCCCAGGCCGTCGCCAGCACCTGGAACGCCGACCAGGTCTTCCTCCAGGAGGTCTGCCGCCCCCAGTACGACGAGATCCTCCGCCAGCTCGCCCCGCTCGGCTTCCACGGCTCCTACGGCGCCACCCTGGCCGGCAGGCCGTCCGTCTGCGGCGGCGCCGACTACGGCAACGCGGTCCTGGTCAAGGGGCCGGTCACGGACAGCGCGGAGCTCGACCTCACCGTCGGGGGCGAGACCGAGCCCATCACCGTGCCGTGCGTGCGCACCCTGCTCCAGGGCCGGACCACCTGGGCCTGCTCCGTCCACCTGTACTGGGACGACGGCACGCTCGCCGCCCCGGAGGCGGAGGAGCTCGCCTCCCGGGCCGAGGCCTGGGTGGCCCGGGGCTTACCCGTGGTGCTCGGCGGAGACTTCAACCACTCGCCCCGCACCAGCACCCTCACGCCGTTCTACGACCCGGCCGTCGGCGACGACGGGCAGGGCGTCTTCATCGAGGCGGACGAGACGGACACCGAGTTCTTCGACCCCGCGGTCTGCGCGGCGGGGACGGGCCCGCTCTGCCGCTCCGGGGAACCCACCTGGAACGAGAAGAAGATCGACTACGTCTTCTTCTCCGCCTGCCACTTCACGTCCCCCCGGGGCGACTCCCTGCCGCCCGACCCCGCGGTCTCCGACCACCGGATGCTGCGCGGCGCCGCGGCCTGGGCGGAATGCGGCCCCTCCGGCGCGGCCACGGCCGCCCACCTGCTGCGCGGGCCGCTCCCCGGGACCGGTGCTAGGCCACCGCGGCCGGTGCCGCCTCGGCCGAGGTCACCGCGGTGCGCACCGGGTAGGTCCGGACCGACACCTCCTCGTCGTCCAGGCAGCGGCCCGTCGCCAGGTCGAAGCGCTGCTTGAGCAGCGGCGAGGCCACGAACGGCTTGCCCTCCACGCACCCCACCAGCCCCCGCGAGAGCACCGCCGCGCCCGTGAAGGGGTCCCGGTTGTCGATGGCGTACGTCCATCCCGAGCGGCCGAGGAACACCGCGGCCTGCCCGCCGTCGGGCAGCAGCACCGCCACCCCCCGACCCGGGATCATGTCGGACAGCTCGCACACCGTCAGCCAGCCTTCGTCCACCTGCAGTTCCACGGTCATCGGGTGCCTCCCACGGCTTCCAGCGGCTGCCGGCCGGTCAGGATCGCCAGGTCGGGCTTGACCTGGTCGCGTTCGGGCACGAACCGGACCGTCGGGTCCGGGGCCCCGGGAGCGTTGACGAAGGAGACGAACCGGCGCAGCCGTTCCGGGTCCTCCAAGGTCTCGGCCCATTCGTCGCGGTAGTTCGCGACGTGGTCCGCCATCAGCGACTCCAGCTCATCGCACAGCCCGAGGGAATCGTGGACGACGACGTCCCGCAGGTGGTCCAGGCCGCCCTCCAGCCGGTCCAGCCAGGTGGAGGTCCGCTCCAGGCGGTCCGCGGTGCGGATGTAGAACATCAGGAACCGGTCGATGAGCCGGACCAGTTCGGCGTCGGACAGGTCCTGGGCGAGGAGGTCGGCGTGGCGCGGGGTGGCCCCGCCGTTCCCGCCGACGTACAGGTTCCAGCCGTTCGCGGTCGCGATCACGCCGAAGTCCTTGCTCTGTGCCTCCGCGCACTCGCGGGTGCAGCCGGACACCGCCGACTTGAGCTTGTGCGGGGCGCGCAGGCCCCGGTAGCGCAACTCCAGCTCGATGGCCATCCGTACGCTGTCCTGGACCCCGTAGCGGCACCAGGTCTGTCCCACGCAGGACTTCACGGTCCGCAGCGCCTTGCCGTACGCGTGCCCCGACTCGAAGCCGGCTTCGACGAGGCGGGCCCAGATCCTCGGGAGCTGGTCCACGCTCGCCCCGAAGAGGTCGATGCGCTGCCCGCCGGTGATCTTCGTGTAGAGGCCGAAGTCGCGGGCGACCTCACCGATCACGATGAGTTTGTCCGGGGTGATCTCGCCGCCGGGGATGCGCGGGACGACCGAGTACGAGCCGTTGCGCTGCAGGTTCGCGAGGAAGTGGTCGTTGGTGTCCTGGAGGGAGGCCTGCTCCCCGTCGAGGACGTATCCGCTCGCGCCGAGGGTGGGGGCGAGCGAGGCGATGATCGAGCCGACCGCCGGCTTGCAGACCTCGCAGCCGTCGCCGCCGCGGGCCGTCTCCCGGCCGTGGCCGTCGAGGAGCTGCTCGTACGAGGTCAGCCGGCGGGTGCGGACGATCTCGTACAGCTCGGCGCGGGTGAACGGGAAGCAGCCGCACAGCCCCTTGTCGGCGCGGGCGGGCAGCAGTTGCTCGATCACCTTGATGCAGCCGCCGCAGCCGGTGCCCGCCTTGGTGCACTTCTTGACCTCGGGGAGGGTGGTGCAGGCGGTGATCGCCTTCTTGGTGACGTTGTGGCAGGAGCAGATGACCGCCGTGTCGGGGAGCGCGGACGGGCCGAGCTGCGCGGCGGGGGACAGGCCCGCGGGGAGCACCAGCTGGTCCGGGCTGACGGGCGGGACGCTGCCGGTGAGCGGGCGCAGCAGCCCGTACGCGTCGGCGTCGCCGACGAGGACCCCGCCGAGCAGTACCCCGTCGGGGGAGACGACCAGCTTCTTGTAGACGCCCGAGCGGGAGTCGGAGTAGACGACGTCGAGGCTGTTCTCGGTGGTGCCGTGCGCGTCGCCGAAGGAGGCCACGTCCACGCCGAGCAGCTTCAGCTTGGTGGACAGGTCCGCTCCGGTGAACTCCTTCTCCCGGCCGAGCAGGTCCTCGGCGGCGGTCTCGGCCATCTCGTAGCCGGGGGCGACGAGGCCGTACACCCGTCCGTCGGAGGCGAGGGCGCACTCGCCGACGGCGTAGACGCGCGGGTCGGAGGTGCGGCAGCGGGAGTCCACGGCGATGCCGCCGCGCTCGCCGACCGTCAGGCCCGACTCGCGGGCGAGCTGGTCGCGGGGGCGGACGCCGGCGGAGAAGACGACGATCCCGGTGTCGACGGTGGAGCCGTCGGAGAGCAGCATTCCGCTGACGCGGCCGTCCTCGCCGGTGAGGATCTCCTGGGTGCCGACGCCGGTGTGCACGGTCAGGCCCATGCCCTCGATGGTGCGCAGCAGGGCCGCACCGCCGCCCTCGTCGACCTGCACGGGCATCAGGCGGGGGGCGAACTCCACGATCCGGGTGGGGAGCCCGAGCCCGTTGAGGGCGCCGGCGGCCTCCAGGCCGAGGAGACCACCGCCGACGACGGCGCCGGAGGTGCAGGTCGCGGCGTACTCCTCGATGGCGAGGAGGTCCTCGATGGTGCGGTAGACGAAGCAGCCGGGGGCGTCCTTGCCGGGCACGGGCGGCACGAAGGGGTAGCTGCCGGTCGCCAGGACGAGGACGTCGTACGGGAACACCCGCCCCGAGCGGGAGGTGACGGTACGGGCCTCCCGGTCGATGCTTTCGGCGGGGTCGCCGACGTGCAGGTCGATCCCGTGCTGCTCCATGAAGCCGGCGGGGGTGAGGGAGAGCTCCTCGGGGCTGCTGCCGGAGAAGTACGAGGTGAGGTGGACGCGGTCGTAGGCGGGCCGGGGCTCTTCGCACAGGACGGTGATCCGGTGCGTGGCGGTGGCCCCGCGCTCGGCGAGGGCCTCCAGGTAGCGCTGGCCGACCATGCCGTGGCCGATGAGCACGATGGCGGGGGTGGGCGTGGATGCGGCCATGATCAGGAGCCTCCGTCGTCGGTGAGCAGGTGGAACAGATCGGTCAGGACTTCCTCGTCCTCCCAGCTGCGGGCGAGGGCGCCGACGCTGGAGAGCTCGCCGAGGAGGACGCCGCCGACGAGGCGGTCGCCGCGGACGACGACCTTCCGGTAGGTCCGGCGGGTGGCGTCCGAGAGGCGGACCACGTCGTCGCCGGGGAGCGGGGTGGTCTCGCCGAAGGCGGCCAGGTCGAGCGGGCCGGTGCCGCCGGCAGCGAGGGTCAGGCGGGTCAGGGCGCGGGTTCCGGTGTAGCCGGGGGGCGGGACGGTGGCCCCGCCGCCGGTCGCGGACCCGCCGGCCGGGGGCTCGCCGGCCGGGAGCCCGCCGGTCATGAGGCCGTCGGTCAGGACGGCGGCGAGGGAGTCGGCCTGCTCCAGGGCGGCGCCGGCCAGGCCGTACACCCGGCCGGCGTGCTCGGCGCAGTCGCCGATGGCGTGGATGTGCGGGTCGTCGGTCCGCAGCCGGTCGTCCACCACGATGCCGGTGCGGACGGTGAGCCCGGCGGCGCGGGCCAGGCGGGTGCGGGGGCGGACGCCGCAGGCCAGGACGACGAGGTCGGCATCGAGGCGGTAGCCGTCGGCGAGTTCGACGCCGGTGACGCGGCGGCCGGAGCTGGCGCCGGGGCCGGTGCCGGCACCCGTTCCCGTGCCGGGGTCGGCGGAGGTGCTCAGCCCGCGGACCCGGCACTCGGTGTGGATCTCGATGCCGAGGGCGGTCAGATGGGCGTGCAGCAGCGCCGAGGCCTCCGCGTCGAGCTGGCGCTCCATCAGGCGCTCGCCCTGCTGGGTCAGGACCACCTGCGCGCCCCGCTCGGCCAGCGCGCGGGCCGCGGAGACGCCGAGCAGGCCGCCGCCGATCACCACCGCGCGCACGGCCGGCCCGGCCGCTACGGCCGTCGACAGCGCCAGGCAGTCGTCCATGGTCCGGAACGCGTGGACCCCGTCCGGGAGTTCCCGGTCCGCCAGGGAGGCCGCTGCGGCCCCGGCGGGGCCGAGGCCGCCGGGCTCGAAGAGTCCGCGCAGCGGCGGCAGTACGGCGTTGGAGCCCGTGGCCAGGACCAGGGCGTCGTACCGCTGCGTGCTGCCGTCGTCGCAGTGCACCGTCCGGTCGGCACGGTCGATCCGGACCGCCCGCACTCCCCGCCGCAGCACGGGGCCGGGGTCCGGAAGGGCGGCGACCTCCGGCGCGTACCGGCCGGCGAGGACCTCGGCGAGCAGCACCCGGTTGTACGGGACGTGCGACTCCTCGCCGAGCACGGTGACCCGCGCGGCCGGGCAAGCACCCAGCCGCTGTGCGAGCCTGACGCCTGCGAGGCCGCCGCCGATCACCACCACACGCTGCTGTTCCGAGGTCATGACACGAGCGTGCGCGGCGGCTGTTTCCCCTCGACATCGCGCTTGTTACCCGAACGGAACGCCCACCTCAGCGCGGTGGCCGGGGGGCGGTGAGGCCTCCCCGGCCCGGTACGGGCCGTCAGTACGTGCCCGTGAGGTGGGCGAAGACGACCACGTTGCCCTGGTATCCGGTCCGGGGCGAGAAGTCGCCGCCGCACGTGATCACCCGCAGCTCGGCGCGCTGCGAGGGCCCGTACACGCGCGCGTCCGGGAAGTGCTCCGCGTCGTACACCTCGACCGCGTGGACGGTGAACACGGCCGTACGCCCGTCCGCGCGCCGCACCTCGACGGCGTCCCCGCGGCGCAGCGCGCCCAGCCGGTAGAAGACCGCCGGCCCGGAGGCGTGGTCGACGTGGCCGACGACGACGGCCGTGCCCACGGCTCCCGGGGTGGTGCCCTCCCGGTACCAGCCCGCCAGGTCGCGGCGGGCCGGCGGCGGCACGTCGAGGCTTCCGTCGCGGGCCAGGCCGAGGCCGGTCAGCGGAGCGTCCACGCGGATGGACGGGATCCGGATCCGGGTCGGCGGGGATCCGGGAAGCGGGTCGATGCTGCCCGGGTACCGGGCCTGCCCGCTGCCGCTCAGGGCCTCGGCGGGGGAGGGGAGCGGGGGCCGCACCGGTTCGCCGGAGCCGGTGCCGACGAGCCAGATGCCGATGCAGGCGGTGAGCGCGACGAGCCCGCCGCGGCCGGCCTGGCTGGCGCCCATGCGATGCCCCCTTGGTGTACGGCGTGCTCTGCGTGTGACGGGCCGTCGCCCGGCCCCGCGAACGGGGGGACCTCGCGGGGCGGGCGACGGGGGGCGGTACCGGTCGGGACCGCGGCCGCAGCCGCGGTGGGCGCCCGTCAGCTCCGCGTGCCGCTCGCCCGGCGACGCAGGAGCCAGGTACCGCCGACGGCGGCCGCGGCCAGCACTGCCGCTCCCGCCGTGATCCGGACGGGGCTCGCGGTGGTGGTCGTCCCACCACCCACCCCGGTGCGAACGTGGCCCTGCGGGCCGCGCTCGGTGATGACCAGGTCCCCGGTGGCGTACTTTCCGTCGGCGCAGGTCGCGCCGATGCTGTACCTGCCCGGGCGGGTGTCGCGGGCGACCTGGAACTGCCCGACGACCACCTCCTCGTGCGTACCGGGCACCAGCTTGAAGCGGCCGCCGCCGACCATGGTGGCGTCGCCGTCGGCGTGCCCGTCCGGCCCGCAGGCCGTGGTGTTCGCGGTGACCGTGGCCCCGGGTGCGGCCGACGCGGGCCAGACCTCCAGCACGGCGAAGTCGCCCGGGGCGGCGTCGGCCCTGCTGTGGTGCGCGGCGGCGGCCCGGCCCGCGGCCCCACCCGCGACCGCACCGGCGACCGGGCCGGCGAACGCGGCGGCGGTCAGCGCGGTGGCGGTGAGCACATGGGCGGTGCGACGGCGCATGGTGGCTCCTGGAGACACGGGGTCGTGCTCCCGTGGTAACCCCTCCCCGCGATCCCCCGCCTGCTGATGGCATGTCAGCTCGGGTCGTGCGGTCGGCATTCCCGCAGGTCACGGCCGCCCATTAGGCCATATGGGGGACTCCGTCCGTCCGGGGGACCGGCTGCGGCTCCCCGCCCGGGGCCGGGTGCCGCCAGATCCCGCCCGCAACGACGCGTACGGTGGAGGGCCCGGGGAGCCCCGGCCCGGGTCCGGGAGAACGAGAGGGAGGGCCCGTGACATCAGCGACCGGCGGAGGCGGCGGGCCGGCGACCGCCGCGCTGCCCTTCTTCGTGTACGGGACCCTGCGGCCCGGCGAGGTCAACCACGCCCTGTTCCTGCGCGGTCGGACCTCGGCCGAGGAGCCCGCCCGGCTCCCCGGCGCGCTCCTGTACGACGGCCCCGGCTACCCGTACGCCGTCCGGCGGGCGGGGTCGGAGATCGTGGGTGAGCTGATCACCGCCGCGCCGGGCGCGTACGAGACGCTGCTGGCCCAACTGGACCGCCTGGAGGAGTACCACGGCCCCGGCATGCCGCTGAACGTCTACGACCGGGTTCGGTGCGACGCGGTCCGCCCGGACGGCACGCGCTCCCCCGCGTGGGTCTACCTGGCGGCCCCGCCGCTGGCCCGCAGGCTGCGCGAGTCGGGCAGGGAGATACCCGGCGGCGACTGGCTGGGCCGCCGGACGCCGCGCCGGACCCTCCCCGAACAGAACGGCTAGCTAGCCGTTCCCGCGGCCGCTACAGCCCTTCGGCGCCGCGGTTGCGCAGCCGCTGGCCGTACTGCTGGAGGACCCACAGCTCCTCCTGGATCGCCGCCAGCTGTTCCGGCGGCGCATGCGGGCCCAGCCGGGCCATCGTGCCGGTGATCTCGTGGACCCGGCGGTCGACCGCGCGCAACCGGACCTGGACCAGCTGGACCCCGGCGTATCCCTCGTCGACCGTCCGGGAGCGGATGGCTTCCACGGCCAGCTCGGTGACCAGCGCGCGGACCGTGTCGTTCGGCGCCGCCTCACGGACCCGGGCCAGGTAGTCGTCGCCGCCGGGCGAGACCCCGCCCGCGTCCTGGATCGCCTGGCGGACGGCCGCGTACGGCGGGGCGGTGAATTCGTCCACCCCGTAGGCGTCGAAGGCCGGTGAGACCAGCTCGGGCCGCTGCAGCGCCAGCTTCAGCAGTTCGCGCTCCGTCACGTGGACCGGGTTGCGCAGGTTGAGCGCGGGACCCCCCGCGGGGGCGGCCGGCGCCGGCACGGCCTCGTACGTGCGGCCCGGGGCGGCCGGAGGCCGGTCCCCGGCGCCGGGCCTGCCGCCGCGCTCGCGCGCCCAGCGGGCCAGCTGCGCGACCCGCTTGACCACGAACTGCTCGTCGCGGATGCCGAGCATGCCCGCCAGCTGGACCGCCGACTCGTGCTGGATCGCGATGTTCTTGATGCCGGCGACGACCGGGGCGGCCTCGTCGAGCGCGGCCGCCCGGCCCGCCGGGTTCTCCAGGTTGTGCCGGGACACGATGTGCCGCAGCGCGAACTCGAACAGCGGAGTGCGCGAGTCCACGAGCGAGGCCACGGCCTCGTCGCCCTGGGCCAGGCGCAGGTCGCAGGGGTCCATGCCGCCGGGGGTGATGGCGATGGAGGTCTCGGCGGCGAACTTCTGGTCGTCCTCGAAGGCACGCAGGGCGGCCTTCTGCCCTGCGGCGTCGCCGTCGAAGGTGAAGATCACCTCGGCGGTGGCGTTGTCCATCAGCAGCCGGCGCAGGATCTTGACGTGCTCACCACCGAAGGCGGTGCCGCAGGTCGCGATCGCGGTGGTGACCCCGGCCAGGTGGCAGGCCATCACGTCGGTGTACC
Organism: Streptomyces sp. NPDC059851; assembly: GCF_042732005.1. Lineage (NCBI taxonomy): Bacteria > Bacillati > Actinomycetota > Actinomycetes > Kitasatosporales > Streptomycetaceae > Streptomyces > Streptomyces sp. NPDC059851. Next base: position 41,598 of record NZ_JBHWJJ010000008.1, read on the forward strand.
CCTCGACGACCACCGCCCGCGAGGTCTTCGCGATCTCCTTCTTCGCCAGGTCGATTCCGTACAGCACCTGGGACTTCTTGTAGATCGCCGTCTCGGGCGTGTTCAGGTACTTCGGGCCGTTGTCGTCCTCGCGCAGCTTGCGCGCGCCGAAGCCGACCACCTCGCCGCTGATGTCGCGGATCGGCCACATGAGCCGACCGCGGAAGCGGTCGATGGGCTTGCCGCTGCGGCTGTCCTGGGCCAGGCCCGAGGTGATCAGCTCCCGGTCGGTGAAGCCCTTGCCGCGCAGGAAGCGGGTCAGGTGGTCCCAGCCGGCCGGGCTGTAGCCGACGCTGAAGTACGTGGCCGCGGCCTGGTCGAAACCGCGCTCGGCCAGGAACCTGCGGGCGATCTCCGCCTCGGGGCCGTTCAGCTGGTCGATGTAGAACTGGGCGGCCGCCTTGTGCGCCTCGACCAGGCGGATCCGCTCGCCGCGGCCGCTGGTGCCCGCGGTGTAGCCGCCCTCTTCGTAACGCAGGGTGATGCCCGCCTGGGCGGCCAGCCGCTCGACCGCCTCGGAGAACGACAGGTGGTCGATCTTCATGACGAAGTCGAGGGTGTCCCCGCCCGCCTGGCAGCCGAAGCAGTGGTAGAGGCCCTTGCTGGGGCTGACCTGGAAGGACGGGGACTTCTCGTCGTGGAAGGGGCACAGGCCCTTGAGGTTGCCGCCTCCGGCGTTGCGCAGCTGCAGGTAGTCGGAGACCACGGCGTCGATCGGGACCGCGTCCCGCACTGCCTTCACGTCGTCGTCGTTGATCCGTCCTGCCACCCGTGAAGTCTACGGCCGGACGCGGGGAAACCCTCAGGCGCCCCGGCCCGCCACGAGCGAGCTGAGCGGAACCCCCGGGTCCGCCAGGGCCTCGCGGTTGACCTGCTCCTTCGACCTGATCAGGGCCTGGATGTCGTTCGTGACGTCCCACACGTTCACGTTCATACCGGCCAGCACCCGCCCGTCCGACAGCCAGAAGGCGATGAACTCCCGCTTGGCCGCGTCACCGCGGATCAAGACCTGGTCGTAGCCGCCCGCCGGCGCGTACCCCGAGTACTCCAGGCCCACGTCGTACTGGTCCGAGAAGAAGTACGGCACCCGGTCGTAGCTGATCTCCTGCCCCAGCATGGACCGCGCGGCGGCCGGACCGCCGTTGAGGGCGTTCGCCCAGTGCTCGACGCGCAGCCGGGTTCCCAGCAGCGGGTGGTGGGCGGCGGCCACGTCCCCGGCCGCGTAGACGTCCGGGTCCGAGGTGCGCAGCGAGGCGTCCACCGCGATACCGCCGCCGTGCTCCCGGTCGACCAGGGCCAGTCCGGAGGTCTCGGCCAGCGCCGTCCGCGGGGCGGCGCCGATCGCGGCGAGCACCGCGTGCGCCGGAAGCTCCTCCCCGGTGTCCGTGCGGGCGGCGAGCACCATGCCGTCGTGCCCGACGATCTCGGTGAGGCGGGTCTCGAAGTGGAAGCGGACCCCGTGCTCGGCGTGCAGGTCGGCGAAGAGCCGGCCGATCTCAGGGCCGAGCACCCCGTGCAGCGGAGTGGCCAGCGGCTCGACCACGGTGACCTCCGCCCCGTACTCGCGGGCCGCGGCGGCGACCTCCAGGCCGATCCAGCCCGCGCCGGCGATCAGGAGGTGGCCGTTGTCCCGGCCGAGGCCGGCCAGGACGGCTCGCAGCCGTTCGGCGTGCGCGAGCCGGCGCAGGTGGTGTACCCCGGCCAGCCCGGTGCCCGGGATGTCCATGCGGCGCGGCTCGGCCCCGGTGGCCAGGAGCAGCTTGTCGTAGTGCAGCGCGGTGCCGTCGCCGAGGACGACCTTCTTCGACTCCCGGTCCAGGTGCACCGCGGGCTGGCCGAGGTGCAGCTCGATGTCGGCGCGGGCGTACCAGGACGCCTCGTGGACGAAGACGCTGTCGCGCTCCTCCTTGCCCTGGAGGTAGCCCTTGGACAGCGGGGGCCGTTCGTAGGGGTGGTCGCGCTCGTCTCCGATCAGGATCACCCGCCCCGTGAACCCCTCGGACCTCAGCGTCTCCGCCGCCTTGGCCCCAGCCAGACCTGCGCCGACGATGACGAACGTCCGGTGTGCGTCGACCACCTGATGCCTCCTCATAACCTCACCGCCACTTGCGACCACATGCGAGCGTCCCGCACCGAGCCTGCCGCGTGAAGGGGGAGTGGCCCGATCGGATCACCCTTCGGCGCGGCTGGTGCGGCTGGTGCGGCGGGTGAGCCGGGCGTGCAGGGAGCGCGCCGATGCGTCCGTCAGACACGCGATCTGGTCGATGACCGCGCGTTTGCGCGCCTTGTCGTCCGTGGCCGCGTCGAAGATCGCACGGAACTGCGGGTCCAGGCCCTCGGGCGCGCGGACGAGCAGCGCCTCGGCGAGTTCGGCCAGGACGATGCGCTGGTCGGCGCGGAGCCGCTCCTGCTCGTCGCGCTGCATCACGTACAGGTCGGCGACCGCCTTGAGGACGGCGCACTCGTTGCGCGTCTCGCGCGGGACGACCAGCTCCGCCGCGTACCGGGTCAGCCGGCCGGAGCCGTACGCCTCGCGGGTGGCACCCTCGGCGGCCAGGCAGAACCGGCCGATCAGCTGGCTGGTGGCGTCCTTCAGGCGGGCCTGGGCGACGGCCGAGCCGTCGTAGCCGTGCGGCCACCACTCCTGCTCCATCAGCCGGTCGAGGGCCTCGCGGAGCTCCTCCGGGTCGGTGCCGGCGGGGACGTACCGGCCGATCGCGACCTGCCGGATCGCGGCGCGCTCGGGCTCGGCGAACAGGAGGTTGGGGTCGATGTGCCCTGCGTGCAGGCCGTCCTCGAAGTCGTGGACGGAGTAGGCGACGTCGTCCGACCAGTCCATGACCTGCGCCTCGAAGCACTTGCGGTCGGCGGGCGCGCCGCGCCGCAGCCACGCGAAGACGGGCAGGTCGTCCTCGTACGCGCCGAACTTGACCGAGTCGGGGTCGGTGGGGTGGCCGCCGCGGGGCCAGGGGTACTTGGTGGCGGCGTCGAGGCAGGCCCGGGTGAGGTTGAGGCCGACGCTGAGGGGGCCGCCGGTCGCCGGATCGGCCGTGAACCGTTTCGGCTCCAGGCGGGTCAGCAGGCGCAGCGACTGGGCGTTGCCCTCGAAGCCGCCGCAGTCCTTGGCGAACTCGTTCAGCGCCTCCTCGCCGTTGTGTCCGAAGGGCGGGTGGCCCATGTCGTGCGAGAGGCAGGCGGCCTCGACCAGGTCGGGGTCGCAGCCGAGGGCCGCGCCGAGCTCGCGGCCGACCTGGGCGCACTCCAGGGAGTGCGTCAGGCGGGTGCGGGGGCTGGCGTCCCAGTCGTACGAGCGGCTGCCCGGGGTGACGACCTGGGTCTTCCCGGCGAGGCGGCGCAGCGCGGCCGAGTGCAGCACGCGGGCCCGGTCGCGCTGGAAGGCGGTCCGGCCGGGGCGCTTGTCGGGCTCGGGGGCCCAGCGCTCGGTGTCGGCAGGGGAGTAGTGGCCTCCGGGGCCGCCGGGAGCACCGGGGCCTGCTGGGCCCCCGACGCCTCCGGGGTCGGCGGGGCCGTGCGGACGGACGGGTGCGGTGCCTGCCATGCCTTCCATGGTCCGACGGTAACCGGCGGCACCGACAATCCGAGCAAACCGAACCCGCGCGGCCCTCAGGCGGTGGCGAGTTCCAGCGGGGTCCGGGCCCGGCGGGCGGCCAGGGCCTCGTCGTAGCGCCGCAGCACGAGCCGGGCCAGCGCAGGGTGGTCGCCGAGCGGAGCGGCCGCCGGGCCGGTCGCGGCGGCCGCGCTCTGCACGGAGAAACGTCCCGGGGCGGTGAAGTACGAGGCCACGGCCACCCGGTGGTGGCCGCGGGCGGCCAGGGCCCGGACCGCGTCGGACACGGCGGGCGCCGCGGCGGAGGCGTAGGCCGCGACGACGGCCGTCCCGCCGAGGCGCTCGGAGAGCAGGGCGGCGGTGCGCCGGGTGTCGGCCGCTGCGTCGGGGTCGCGCGAGCCGGCGGCGGCGAGCACGACGGCGGTGTGGGCGTCCGGGCTCCAGCCCGCCTCCAGGAGGCGCTCGCGGAGGGCCTCGACGAGCAGCGGGTGCGGGCCGAGCGGCGCGGCGACCCGGGCGTCGGCGTGCCGGGCCGCGGCTGCGGGGATGTCCCGCTTGACGTGGTACCCGCGGCCGAGGAGCAGGGGGACCAGCACGGCCGGGCCGGGGGTGCGCCGCAGGGTGTCGGCGAGCAGGGGCCGGTTCAGCTCGATGTGGCCGAGACGGACGTCGAGGCGGGGGCGGAGCTCGCGGATCCGGTCGAGCAGGGCCTGCACGGTGGGCAGGGCGCGCGGGTCGCGGCTGCCGTGGGCGACGGCGACGAGGGTGGGCTGCATGCGTGGACTCCGTGGGACGGGGCCCCCGGCGGGCGCAGTCCGCGCAGCTGCGTGCCGAGTTGGACGGTGATCCGGGACAGCAGCTCAGCGGCCGTGGCGGCGGGAAGCGGGAGGGAAGGGGACTCGGGAGGGTGCACCGGCTCCGTCATGAACCGATCCTGCGGGGTGCAGGTTGCAGGGGCGTTGCGCAGGGATGACGGGTGTTTGCAAGGTGCTCACTCGGTCATTCGTCCGAGTGAAAGAGCGGGGGTGGGGAACCCGGGCCGCCGGCTTGATCGTCAATGTGTGCGAACGACGCGTACGAACGGCGCGTGCGAACGACGCGTACGAACGGCCTGTGCACCACGGTGCGTGCGAGGCGCGGGCATCCGGACGGGCGGGTCGGCTGGGCAAGCCGGCAGGGCACGTCGGCTGCGTGCGCGGACGGGGCGGCCGAGGTGAGCGGAGGGGGGATCGGGCATGAGGACCACGGGCCACACGAGGACCACGGGGAGCAGGGGCATGCGGGACCGGGCGAGGAAGACGGCAGCGGCGTTGTGGTCGCGGCTGCCGCGCGGAGTGCGGGGTCGACGGGGTGCGGTGCAGGCGGTGATGGCGGGCTGCGTGCTGGCGCTGCTGCCGTCGGCGTGGACGCACGCGGTGGCCGCGGACCGGCTGCACGGCACGGCCGACGCACCGCCCGCCGAGGTGGCGGTGGTGTTCGGGGCGGGGCTGTGGCACGGCCAGCCCACCCCGTACCTGGCCCGCCGGCTCGACGCGGCGGTGGAGCTGTACCGCACCGGCAAGGTGAAGGTCGTCCTCGTCACGGGGGACAACAGCCGCACCGAGTACGACGAGCCGAGCTCGATGCGGACGTACCTCACGGCGCACGGGGTGCCGGACGCGCACATCGTCAGCGACTACGCGGGCTTCGACACGTGGGACTCGTGCGTCAGGGCCCGGGAGATATTCGGGGTCGAGCGGGCGGTGCTGATCAGCCAGGGCTTCCACATACGCCGGGCCGTCGCCCTGTGCCAGGCGGCGGGCGTGGAGTCGCACGGGGTCGGTGTGGACGACGAGCACGACGCGACCTGGTACTACGGCGGCACCCGCGAGGTGTTCGCGGCGAGCAAGGCGGCTCTGGACGCGGCCTTCAAGCCGCAGCCGCACTTCCTCGGGCCTAAGGAGCAGGGGGTGTCCCGGGCCCTGGGCGCTCTGCGAGACTGACGCGGCGCTGCCGGGCGGGCCGCTGCCGGCGGTCCTCGCTGCGGAGCCGCGCCGGGTAGCCGCGGACCGGTCGCGTGCGAAGGCAGGGGTGGGTAAGCGTGGACCGGTCGGGTGCGAAGGCAGGGGTGGGTAAGCGTGGCAGTGGTGGATCTGAGCGGCAAGGCCGTGGTCGTCACCGGCGGGGCCCGGGGGCTGGGCGCGGCGGCGGCGCGGGCCGTCGCGGACGGCGGGGGCCGGGTGCTGATCACCGACGTGCTGGAGGCGGAGGGCGCACGGACGGCCGCCGAGCTCGGCAGCGCGGCGCGGTTCCTGCGGCACGACGTCACCAGCGAGTCCGACTGGCAGGCCGCCCTCGACCACGCCGTGGCCGAGTTCGGCCGGCTCGACGGACTGGTCAACAACGCGGGCATAGCCGCCGGCACGCTCCTGGAAGAGGAGAGTGTCGAGCACTTCCGCCGGGTCGTGGAGACCAACCTGGTCGGCGTGTTCATCGGCATCCGGACCGCGATCCCGCTGCTGCGGGCGAACGGCGGCGGCTCCATCGTCAACATCTCCTCGGCGGCCGGCCTCACCGGCATGGCCCTCACCGCCGGGTACGGCGCCTCCAAATGGGGCGTGCGCGGCCTGTCCAGGATCGGCGCGGTGGAGCTCGCCGAGGCGGGGATCCGGGTCAACTCCGTACACCCCGGGATGACGCTGACCCCGATGACGGCGCAGATCGGCATCCGGCCCGGCGCGGGCAACTTCCCCGGTGCCCCCTTGGGCCGGGTCGGAGCCCCCGAGGAGACGGCCGCCGCGGTCGCCTTCCTGCTCTCCGACGCCGCCGCGTACGTCACCGGCGCCGAGCTGGCGGTCGACGGCGGCTGGACGGCCGGCCTGACCGTGCGGGACTTGACCGGCCGGTAACGGCCCGGGCGGTCCCGGCGGCCCGGGGGGATCCGGGCCCGGACGGCCGGCCGGGGCGCCGGGTAACGCGGCGACGCCCGGGCCGGGCTCCAGGGACCGCCGGGCCTCGGGGACCGGGGCCCTCACCGGGCGGCGGGGGCCGCGCTGAGGCGCCCGTACAGCAGGTTTAACCGTGGGGCGCGGCCCCGTGTAACACCGCCGCCGCACGCTGGCTCCATGCACACGCCCGACACCGCCACCGCCACGCACTGCCCGTACTGCGCGCTGCAGTGCGGCATGAAGCTCCGCCCCACGCCGGACGGGGCGGTCCCGGCAGCGGTGGAGGAGCGGGCCGACTTCCCCGTGAACCGGGGCGCGCTGTGCGGCAAGGGCCGCACCGCCCCCGCGGTGCTCTCCTCCCGGGTGCGCCTGACCGGGCCGCTCGTCCGCACCCACGCCGGACGGCTGGAGCCGGCCACCTGGGAGGAGGCCCTCGACGCCGTCGCCGCGGGCCTCGCCCGCACCCGGCGCACCCACGGCGCGGACGCGGTCGGCGTCTTCGGCGGCGGCGGGCTCACGAACGAGAAGGCGTACGCGCTCGGCAAGTTCGCCCGCGTCGCCCTCGGCACCTCGCAGATCGACTACAACGGCCGGTTCTGCATGTCCTCGGCCGCCGCCGCCCACCAGCGGGCGTTCGGCCTGGACCGCGGGCTGCCCTTCCCGCTGGAGGACGTCCCGCGCACCGGGTGCGTGATCCTCGTCGGCTCCAACCTCGCCGAGACGATGCCGCCCGCCCTGCGCTACCTCACCGAACTGAAGGCCAACGGCGGCACCCTGATCGTCGTCGACCCGCGCCGCACCCGCACCGCGGAGCAGGCCGACCTCCACCTGGCGCCCCGCCCGGGCACGGACCTCGCCCTCGCGCTGGGCCTGCTGCACCTGGTCGTCGCCGAGGGCCGCACCGACGAGGAGTTCATCGCCGGGCGCACCACCGGCTGGGAGGAGGCCCGCGCAGCGGCGATGGCGCACTGGCCGGAACTGGTCGAGCGGATCACCGGCGTCCCCGTGCCGAAGCTGCGCGAGGCCGTCTCGCTGTTCTGCGCCCCGTCCTCCGCGATGGTCCTCACCGCCCGCGGTCCCGAGCAGCAGTCCAAGGGCACCGACACCGTCGGCGCGTGGATCAACCTGTGCCTGGCCACCGGTCGCGCCGGCCGCCCGCTCTCCGGCTACGGCTGCCTCACCGGCCAGGGCAACGGCCAGGGCGGCCGCGAGCACGGTCAGAAGGCCGACCAGCTCCCCGGCTACCGCAAACTGGCCGACCCGGCGGCCCGGGCCCACGTCGCCGGGGTGTGGGGCGTGGACCCCGACACCCTCCCGGGTCCGGGCCGCAGCGCGTACGAACTCCTCGACGTCCTCGGCACGGACGTCAGGGCCCTGCTCCTCATGGGCTCCAACCCGGTGGTCTCGGCCCCCCGCGCCGCCCACATCGAGGACCGCATCCGCGCCTTGGACTTCCTGGCCGTCGCGGACGTCGTCCTCTCCGAGACCGCGGCCCTCGCCGACGTGGTCCTGCCCGTCACCCAGTGGGCGGAGGAGACCGGCACCACCACCAACCTGGAGGGCCGCGTCCTGCTGCGCCGCCGGGCCCTGACCCCGCCGCCGGGCGTCCGCAGCGACCTGGAGGTCCTGCACGGCCTGGCGGGCCGCCTCGGCGTCGACAAGGGCTTCCCCACCGCCCCCGAGGAGGTCTTCGAGGAGCTCCGCCGCGCCTCGGCCGGCGGCCCCGCCGACTACTCGGGCATCTCCTACACCCGCATCGAGACCGAGCAGGGCGTCTTCTGGCCCTGCCCCGAGGGCTCCCCGGGGCAGCCGAGGCTCTTCCTGGACCGCTTCGCCACCGACGACGGTCGGGCCCGCTTCGTCCCCGTCTCCCACCGCGAAGCGGCCGAGGCCCCGGACGCCGACTACCCGATCCTGCTCACCACCGGCCGGGTCGTCGCCCAGTACCAGTCGGGGGCCCAGACCCGCCGTGTCGACGAGCTGAACGCGGCCGCCCCCGGCGCGTTCGTGGAACTCCACCCGCGCCTCGCGGCCCGTATCGGGGTGGCCGACGGCGACCCGCTCGCCGTCACCTCGCGCCGCGGCCGCGCCGTCGCCCCGGCCCGCATCACGGACGCCATCCGCGCCGACACGGTCTTCATGCCGTTCCACTGGCCGGGCGAGGGCCGCGCCAACACCCTCACGAACCCGGCCCTTGACCCCGTCTCCCGCATGCCGGAGTTCAAGGTCTGCGCGGTCCGCGTGGAACCGGTGCGCTAGCCGCGCGGGCCGGTGCACCCGCCACGCGGGTCGGGTGCCGGCCCGTGGCGCCGGGCTCCGGCCGGTGGCCCTACGGCTGGAACGTCGGCCGCAGGGCGGCCACGAGCCGTCTGGCGTACGCCTTCTCATCGGGCTCGGCCAGGTGCGGGTACTCCGCCTCGAAGTGGTCCCATTCCGTGCTGTAGTACGGCTCGACGGTCAGGGCCTCGAAGTCCTGGAGCTGCACCTGCCGGTTCGGTAGCGGCCACTCGCCGGCCTGCAGGAACACCTGGTGCAGCAGCTCGCGGGGCAGCGGGTACCGCTCGGCCAGCAGGACGGCGTCGTACAGGTCCTTGCCCTGGGGATGCCCGTCGCTGATGATCCACAACAGCTTCCAGGCCAGGGAGAGGGCCGGCGAAGCGGCCAGCACGACCGCCCCGCAAGCGAGTTCCGTCGGCTCCGGTCCGACCGGCAGCCGCTCGTTGAACACGAAGTCCAGCTGCACCTGCCCGCCCGGTAGGCCCGGCGCCGACCACGGGAGCACCATGCGGCGCCCCGGCACCCGGTCGTACGTCCAGATGTCCTCCCACACCATGCCGGAGGCCTTGATGCCGGCCCGCCCGTCCGCCGTCCGCGCGATGCCCTCCAGCATCCGGCCCGTCCGGCCGTCCTCCTTCCGCCAGGACTCCGGGACCACCACGAAGTCGAGGTCGCCCGGCTCCCGGGCCTGCTCCCCGAACCAGTGCGCGAGGAGCGCACTGCCCCGCAGCACGAGCGAGTCCGCCCACTCGGTCTCCGACACCGCCAGCAGGACGGCGTCCAGGGCCGCCCTGCGGGCCCGCACCCAGGCGACGGTCCGCTCCGGATCGTCGAAGACCGGGTCACTGCCCCGGTAGGCCCGCCGGAGGTGCTTCAGCGACGGGTCGAACACGGCCCGCTGGCGCACGGCGTCGCCGGTGACGGGGCGCAGCGTCTTCGGCAGTTCGCGCAGCTCCCGCGTGCGCTCGTCCAGCGGCTCGCGCGGTAGATCCGTGCTGTGGGAGTCGAACTCCCGCCACGTCCCGCTCATGCGGCGACCTCCTCCTCGATCCATCCGTCGTCCACCGACAGATCACTGTCGTACAGCACGAACTCCCGCTCCTCCGAGCGGATTTCGTACCCGGCGGCCACCAGCTCGGCGACCAGCGCGTCGCACGCCCGGGCCGCCCCCGCCGCCCCTGCGGGGCCCCGGTACCGCTGGGTGACGAACCGCTCGTGGCTCCTGCCGTCCTGCGCCGCGCGCCGGGCGTTCCACGACAGGTGCGCCCCGTGCGGGGTGACGAGGGCCTCCAGGCCGGTCCGGTCGAACCCGGCGGGGAGCAGGAGTTTGAGGTGGTGCTCGAAGTAGCCGCCGCCCGGGCCCGGCCGGTCCGTGGTCCAGGGGACGGTCTCCACCTTGACCCGGACGGGGTCGAAGCCGTCGGCCCGCAGGAGCGGCACCAGCGTCTCGTGGCCGTCGCGGTCGGGCAGGGTCAGCATGGGCTGCGACACCGTGCGGCCGCGGGCCAGCACGATGTGGGTCACCTTCAGGCCGCGGGCGGCGGCCCACGCGTGAAGTCGTGCCAGTTCCGCCGCGTCCGGGCAGCGCAGCGTGACATGGGTTTCGTACTCGGACATGTCGCCGATCTTGTCGCACATGCGTCCGGTCCGCATCGGGGTCTCCGCAGCGGGTAACCATCCGGTCACGCACCGGACTCAGAAAGTGCCCGCACGCCCCTCGTGGCGGCGATGTGCCGTACCCCACACTGAGGTGCGGTGCCACCGTCCTCGGAGCCCTGGAGGTCGCCCCCGTGCAGACCCGGATCCTGACCGTCAACGTGAGCCCGCCCGTCCAGGCCGTCGCGGCCCGGGCTGCGGAGGGCGGGGAGCCCGAGGCGGGCCCCGAGCCCGGGACGGACCCGGGGATGGAGGCCGAGCCCGGCGGCGGGCCGGCCGCCGGGGACGAGGACGGCGACGAGCCCGAGGTGCTGGAGCTGATCGAGCAGGTGCCCGAGCAGCGCTGGCGCGGCGACAGCGCCGGAACGGGGCCCTCCGCCGACCTGTTCCGCCAGTACCTCCGGGAGATCGGCAGGATCCCGCTACTCACCGCGGCCGAGGAGGTCGAGCTCGCGCGGCGCGTCGAGGCCGGGCTGTTCGCCGAGGAGAAGCTGGGCAGCACCCCCGATCTCGACCTTCGGCTGACCCTCGACCTGGACAAGCTCGTCGTCATGGGGCGGATGGCCAAGCGGCGCCTGATCGAGTCGAACCTCCGGCTGGTCGTCTCCGTCGCGAAGCGCTACGTCGGCCGCGGGCTCACCATGCTCGACCTCGTACAGGAGGGGAACCTCGGTCTGATCCGGGCCGTTGAGAAGTTCGACTACACCCGTGGTTTCAAGTTCTCCACCTACGCCACCTGGTGGATACGGCAGGCGATGTCGCGGGCCCTCGCCGACCAGGCCCGCACCATCCGGGTCCCCGTCCACGTGGTGGAGCTCATCAACCGTGTCGTGCGCGTGCAGCGGCGCATGCTCCAGGAGCGGGGCTACGAGCCCACGGCCGAAGAGGTGGCCGTCCACCTGGAACTGACGCCGGAACGGGTGCTGGAAGTGCTGCGCCTGGCGCAGGAGCCGGTCTCGCTGCACGCGCCGGTCGGCGAGGAGGAGGACGTCGCCCTCGGCGACCTGATCGAGGACGGCGACGCGGCCTCGCCCATGGAGTCCGCCGCCTTTTTCCTCCTGCGCGAACACCTGGAGGCGGTCCTGTCGACCCTTGGTGAGCGCGAGCGCAAGGTCGTCCAACTGCGGTACGGGCTGGCCGACGGCAGGCCCCGCACCCTGGAGGAGATAGGGCGCATCTTCGGCGTGACCCGCGAGCGCATCCGCCAGATCGAGTCCAAGACCCTGGGCAAGCTGCGCGACCACGCCTTCGCCGACCAGCTCCGCGGCTACCTCGACTAGCGGACGGCCCGGCGCACGGCGAGGGCGGGACAGGTCCGGCATCGCCGGACTCCGCCCCGCCCCCGCGCGAGCGCCGCGATCCGCGTCAGCGATTCCGTGTCCGCGACTCGTTTCCCGCGTCGCGTCGCGTCGTATCGCTTCCGGCGTCCGGCGTCCGGCGTCCGGCGTCCCGCATCTCGCGGTCAGTCGACCTCGGCGACCGCCTGCGCGAACTGCGCCGCGTACAGCCGCGCGTACGCGCCCTGCGCCGTCAGCAGTTCCTCGTGCGTGCCCTGCTCCACGATGGAGCCGTTCTCCATCACCAGGATCACGTCCGCGTCCCGGATCGTGGAGAGCCGGTGCGCGATCACGAACGACGTACGGCCGTGCGCGAGCCGCGCCATCGCCTTCTGGATCAGCACCTCGGTACGGGTGTCCACGGAGCTCGTCGCCTCGTCGAGCACCAGGATCACCGGGTCCGACAGGAACGCCCGGGCGATGGTGATCAGCTGCTTCTCGCCGGCGCTGACCCCCGCGCCCTCGTCGTCCAGGACGGTGTCGTAGCCGTCCGGCAGGGTGCGGACGAACCGGTCGGCGTGCGCGGCGCGCGCCGCCGCCTCCACCTCGGCGCGTGTGACCTCGCGCGAGGCCCCGTACGCGATGTTCTCCGCGATGGTGCCGCCGAACAGCCAGGTGTCCTGGAGCACCATGCCGATGCCGCCGCGCAGCTCCTCGCGGGTCATCTTCGCGATGTCCACGCCGTCGAGCGCGATCCGGCCGCCGGTGACCTCGTAGAAGCGCATCAGCAGGTTCACCAGCGTGGTCTTGCCGGCGCCCGTCGGGCCGACGATGGCGACCGTCTGGCCGGGCTCCACGGTCAGCGACAGGTCCTCGATCAGCGGCTTGTCCGGCTCGTAGCGGAACGCCACCTTCTCCAGCGTGACCTGCCCGCGCACCGCCTCCGGACGCTCCGGCACGTCGACGTCCGGCTCCTGTTCCTCCGCGTCGAGCACCTCGTACACCCGCTCCGCCGAGGCCACGCCCGACTGCACCAGGTTCGCCATCGACGCGACCTGCGTCAGCGGCATCGAGAACTGGCGCGAGTACTGGATGAAGGCCTGCACGTCACCGATCGACAGGCTGCCGGAGGCCACCCGCAGACCGCCCACGACCGCCACCAGCACGTAGTTGATGTTCGATATGAAGAACATCACCGGCTGCATGATGCCGCTGACCAGCTGCGCCTTGAACGAGGCCCGGAACAGTGCTTCGTTCTGCTCGGCGAAGACCGCCGCGGACTCCTTCTGCCGGCCGAACACCTTCACCAGCGTGTGGCCCGAGTACATCTCCTCGATGTGCGCGTTGAGCGCACCCGTGGACTTCCACTGCGCCACGAACTGCGGCTGCGACTTCTTGCCGATCTTCGCGGCGACGGCGACGGACACGGGGATGGTCACCAGGGCGACCAGGGCCAGCAGCGGCGAGATCCAGAACATCATCGCGAGCACGCCGACGATCGTCAGCAGCGAGTTGAGCAGCTGCCCCATCGTCTGCTGGAGCGTCTGTCCCACGTTGTCGATGTCGTTGGTGGCCCGGCTGAGCACCTCGCCGCGCTTCTGCCGGTCGAAGTACGACAGCGGCAGTCGCGCCAGCTTGTCCTGGAGCTCCTCGCGCATCCGGTACACGGTGCCGTTCATGATGTGGTTCGACAGCCGCGTCGCCACCAGCATCAGCAGGCCCGCCAGTACGAACACCGCCAGCGCCCAGAGCGCCACCACCCCGACGGCACCGAAGTCGATGCCCTCGCCCGGGGTGAAGTCGGTGCCCGACAGCATGTCCGCCGTGCCGTCCCCACCCTCGGCGCGCAGCCCGTCCAGCGCCTGCTCCTTGGTGAGCCCGGCCGGCATCTGCCGGCCGACGATCCCCGCGAAGACCAGGTCGGTGGCGTGCCCGAGGATCTTGGGTCCGATCACCGTGCAGACGACGCTGCCGAAGACCGCGGCGACCATCCCCCACAACTTGGCCCGGTCCTGTGCGAGCTGCCGCAGCAGCCGCTTGCCCGAGCCCTTGAAGTCCAGGGACCGCTGGGCCGGTCCCGCCATCATCCGTCCTCCGGGCCCGCTCATGCGGCCTCCGCCTCCGTCAGCTGGGAGAGCACGATCTCCCGGTAGGTCTCGTTGCCGGCCATCAACTCGTGGTGGCGTCCCTCGCCCACGACCCTGCCCCCGTCGAGCACGATGATCCGGTCGGCGTCACGGATCGTCGCGACCCGCTGGGCGACGATGACCACCGTCGCGTCCTCGGTCTCGCGGGCGAGCGCCGCGCGCAGTGCCGCGTCCGTGGCGTAGTCCAGGGCCGAGAAGGAGTCGTCGAAGAGGTAGATCTCCGGCTGCTGGACCAGCGTGCGGGCGATGGCCAGGCGCTGGCGCTGGCCGCCGGAGACGTTGGTCCCGCCCTGGGTGATGGGCGCGTCCAGGCCTCCGTCGAGCGCGGAGACGAACTCCTTGGCCTGCGCGACCTCCAGGGCCTGCCACAGTTCCTCGTCGCTGGCGTCGGGGCGCCCGTAGCGCAGGTTCGAGGCGATCGTCCCGGAGAACAGGTACGGCTTCTGCGGCACCAGGCCGACCGTCCCGGCCAGCAGCTCGGGATCGAGCCGGCGCACGTCCTCGCCGTTGACCAGTACGTGGCCGCCGGTCGCGTCGAACAGTCGAGGGACCAGGCCCAGCAGCGTGGACTTGCCGCTGCCCGTGGAGCCGATCACCGCGGTCGTCTCACCGGGCCGGGCCACGAGGTCCACCCCGTGCAGCACCGCGGACTCGGCACCCGGGTAGCGGAAGTCGGCGCCGCGCAGTTCGAGCACGCCCCGTCGGGAGACCCGGGTCACCGGGGAGGCGGGCGGGACCACGCTGGAGTCGGTGTCGAGGACCTCCTGGATGCGCTCCGCACAGACCTCGGCGCGCGGCACCATCATGAACATGAACGTGGCCATCATGACGGACATGACGATCTGCATCAGGTAGGCGAGGAAGGCCGTGAGCTGGCCGATCTCCATGCCGCCGCTGTCGATGCGCATCGCGCCGAACCAGATCACGCCGACGCTGGAGATGTTCACGACCACGATCACGGTGGGGAACATCAGTGCGAGCAGCCGGCCGGAGGCGAGCGCGACGTCGGTCAGCTCGGTGTTGGCGCCGCGGAAGCGTTCCTTCTCGTAGCCGTCGCGGACGAAGGCGCGGATGACCCGGTTGCCGGTGATCTGCTCGCGCAGCACCCGGTTCACGACGTCCAGGCGCTCCTGCATGGAGCGGAACAGCGGGCGCGTCCGCCACACGATCGTGCCGACGGACAGGCCGAGGACGGGCACCACGGCCAGCAGCACCCCCGACAGCTTCACGTCGAGCGAGAGCGCCATGGCGATGCCGCCGATGCACATGATCGGCGCCGAGACCATCAGGGTGAAGGTCATCAACACCAGCATCTGGACCTGCTGGACGTCGTTCGTCGTACGGGTGATCAACGACGGGGCGCCGAACTGGCCGAGCTCCCGCGCGGAGAAGCCCTGCACCCGGTCGAAGACGGCGGCGCGGACGTCGCGGCCGACGGCCGCGGAGGTGCGGGCGCCGTAATAGACGGCACCGATGTTGCAGCCCAGCTGGATGAGGGAGACGCCGAGCATCAGCGCACCGAAGCGCAGGATGTAGCCGGTGTCGCCGTGGACGACACCCTTGTCGATGATGTCCGCGTTCAGCGTGGGGAGGTAGAGGCTCGCACTGGTCTGGAGCAGTTGCAGCAGGACCAGCAGGGCGATGGGTTTCCGGTATGGGCCCAGATGGGTCCGCAGAAGTCGTATGAGCACGCGAAGGCTCCGGTCGGCAAGATCGAGGGGGTCGACCCATCTTCGGCCACGTGTGCGTGCAAACCCCACCCGTTTTCGCAAAGGCCGGTCAAAAGGAGGAGACGGGTCCTACACCCGCCGGCGCACCCGGGCCGAGCCCCCGGGCCCGGCCGGGCCCCGCGGGTCCCGTGGAAACGGCAGTCCGGGGGAGGTCCTACGCCTGGAAGGCGCCCGGGTGGAGCTGCTCCCGCGTCGCGATGTACTGCTGGCGCACCGCCTGCGCAGCCGGGTAGTCCTCGCCCGGCTCGAAGACCTGCGCGGCCGGGGCCGGCCACACCGGCGGGGTGTGCGGGGCCAGCGTCCCCTGCTGCACCCCGAGCGCCCACGCCGCCTGGCGCGCCGCGCCCAGCGCCGCGTAGTCGGCCGGCGCCGGTACGACGATCTGCGTACCGAACAGTCCGGGGGCCGCGGCCTGTACGGCGGGCAGCTCGGCCGCCGCACCCAGCAGGAACACCCGGCGCACCTCGACCCCGCGCAGGCGCAGGACGTCGAGCGCGTCGACCAGCCCGCACAGCATGCCCTCGAACGCGGCCCGCGCCAGGTGCTCCGGCTTCATGGAGTCCCGCCGCAGCCCGGACAGGGTGCCCGCGGTGTGCGGCAGGTTCGGCGTGCGCTCACCTTCCAGGTACGGCAGGAGTACGAGGCCGTATGCGCCCGGCGTCGACTTCAGCGCGAGCTCGGACAGCCCCGGCAGATCGGTGCCCAGCAGGTCGGCGGTGCCCCGCAGGGCGCGCACAGCGTTGGAGGTGTTCACCACCGGCAGGTGCATGCCGCTGCCGTCGGCCAGGGACGTCACCAGGCCGCTCGGCTCCTGCACGGCCGAGTGGTGGACGGCCATCACGGAGCCCGAGGCGCCCAGCGACACCACGGCGTCCCCGGGGCCCATGCCCAGTCCGAGCGCGGCGGCCATGGTCTCCCCGGTGCCGGCGGAGATCAGCAGCCCCTCCGGGGTCATCCCGGCGGGCTCGGCCGGCGCGAGCACCTCCGGCAGCAGCGCCACGTGCCCGAGCGCCAGCTCCACCAGGTCGGGGCGGTAGGCGCCGGTCGCCGGCGACCAGTAGCCGGTCCCGGAAGCCCCGCCGCGGTCGGTGGTGCGGCGGGCGGGCCGGCCCAGCAGCTGCCAGACCAGCCAGTCGTGCGGGGACATCAGCACCGCCACCCGGCGGGCCGCGTCGGGCTCGTTGCGGGCCAGCCAGGCGAGCTTCGCCACCGGCTGCGCGGAGTGCGGGACGGAGCCCACGGCCTCGGCCCAGGCCTGCCGGCCCCCGAGGGCCTCGGTGAGGTCCGCGGCGGCGACCTGGCCCCGCTTGTCGTTGCCGACAAGGGCGGGGCGTACGAGGGCGCCCTGCGCGTCCAGCGGCAGCAGCGCGTGCTGCTGCGCGGAGACGCCGATGGCCTGGACCCCTTCGAGGAGCCCCCCGCCGGCGGCCTCGCCGAGGGAGAGCAGCCAGGCCTGCGGGTCGGTGTCGTGGGGGTGGAAGCCCTCGTGATCACCCGCGGGCTGCGGATGCGGCGCGTAGCCCTGGCGCAGCACGGCACCCGTGTCGGTGTCGCAGACGACGATGCGAGTGAAGGCGGAAGAGCTGTCCAGCCCGGCGACTATCCCCATGCTGAGAATTCTGCCGCACCGACGACCGGGATCCGCCGCCCAGGCGGGCGGCGGATCCCGTGTGCACGTGCGGCGAACCGGCCCCGGAACAGCGGTGGAACCGGCGGTGAACCCCCCGCCTCAGGTGTTGGTGGTGCCCCAGTCGTCGTCGTAGCCCGCGGAGCCGTTGGGCCGGCCCCTCAGCACCCGTACGCGGTCGGTCACCGAGGCGGGCAGGACGTCCCCGACCCGATCACCCACCACCGTGAACGCCTTGCCCGCGAACTGGCGCCCCTGCTGGCCGGCGGTCTCCGCCGCGTTGCGCACGGCCGGGTTCTGCGCGACCCCCCGCGCGCACTTCTTCATCTGCTCGTAGCGCTCGCGCCCGGCCCGGGTACCGAGGACGTACCCGAGGACCAGTCCGCTCACGAACGTGACCTTGTAGCGCATGCCTGCCACCCTTCGTCGTGTGGTGCCCGGCCCGCTGTCGATACCGATTGGCGGAGCACCCCCCTGCTTGCGCTAATCTATGACTCGCAACGGGCGCTCGCCCCCCGGCAAGGCCGGAGGTGGGCCGTTCGGTGCAACGCAGCAATCCCCTGTAGCTCAATTGGCAGAGCAGCCGGCTGTTAACCGGCAGGTTACTGGTTCGAGTCCAGTCGGGGGAGCGCGATCCCCTGTAGCTCAATTGGCAGAGCATTCGGCTGTTAACCGGAGGGTTGCTGGTTCGAGTCCAGCCGGGGGAGCAGAGCGAAGAGGGCCCCGCGGGGTCCTCTTCTTTTTTGCCCCGCGGGCAGAAGTTTTGCCCTGCGGGTGGAACCGGGCAGCCCTGAAACCGGTCTCCACCGACAGCGAAGCCGATCACACGGCCCAGCCGAGGCAGGAGATCGTATGAGCGGCTATGCTGCGGCAGACGGCGCGCACACTTGTACGCGCCACGCCGTGAAGGGGCGGTAGCTCAGCCGGTTAGAGCAGCGGACTCATAATCCGTCGGCCGTGGGTTCGAGTCCCACCCGCCCCACTGCGCACCAGGTGTGCAGAAACGATCTGACCAGCTCTTTGCTGGCGGCGTGAGTCACTTCGGTGATCTTGGCGGCCCTCCGGGGCCGCCTTTCGCGTTCCAGGGGCACTGCGGGGACACAGCGGGGACGCGCGTGTGTCTGTTTTGTTGGATCTTGTGTAAGCGTCGTCTTGGCGTGCGCTGGGCGTGTGAGTGATCACAGTCTGGAGCTCGCCGAACACTCTGGCGTCCGCGTAGCCAGCACGGGGAACGGTCCGTACTGGAAACGGCCTCTGCGGGGCCACTGGCAATGACGGAGGGCCACTGGTAGGACCGGTGTGGGGTTGGGGGCTGCGCGAAGGGCAGCATCGAGCCCTGGACCGCTTCCACGAGCAGCAGGGGGCGACCGCACCGCGCAGTACCGAACGGTGGAACCACCAGCCTCCTCAGCGCCGGGCCCTCGCGCCGCGCCGAGCTTCTCCAACGTACGTGGACCCCGCCCCAGAGGCCGACCCGAATGACACGGTCGCCTACTCGGCTCTCGGCTGAGCTTCGGGTCATCCGTCAGGCTGTGCTGTCGGCCTCACCCCGCCGGTCGAGCAGCTAGCTGCCCAGCCAGCAACCGACCGCGGAAGTCGAGGCACGAGTGGCGGCAAGGGGCAGCCCGATCCCTGCCGAAGCCTGCTGCGCCCTCGCCACCGACGGGCTGACCCTTGCCGCTCGCTCCGAAAGCGAGCAAATGAGAACAGATCTTCCGAAAGGTCGGCATGCGGCGAGCGTGGCCTCCTCCGCGTCCAGCTGCGTCCGCTCGGCTGCTGGGGGCTGCCCCGAACTCCTCATTGGTGAGGGGGAGACGGGGAAGCTGGGCATCGCCGGGGTCGCCGTCCCGTTTGTGACTCGGCCTTGACGTCGCGCGGGTCACACCTTGACCGCCGTGAGCTTCGCCGGGTTGCGGACGCAGTAGAGGGCCGTCACGACCCCGCCGCGGATCTCGACCGAGGTCACCTGATCGAGTTCGCCGTCGATGAGCACCGCGAGGGAGGGCATCCCGTTGTAGGCGCCGATGCGGACGTCGAGTTCGCCCATGCGGGCGCCCTTGGCCAGGAGCCCGAGGAGCAGCCTGGCCACCTTGTCGGGCCCGACCACGGGGCGCCGCACCGCGTTCACGACCCCGCCGCCGTCAGCCAGGTACACCACGTCGGGTGCGAGCAGGTCCATGAGGCCTTGGACGTCACCGGTCGCGGCCGCCGTCAGGAACCGTTCGGCGACCGGCTGCGCCTCGGCGGGGGTGGCTACCGCGGTGTGTCGCCTCGCGCGCACGCTGCTGCGGGCGCGCTGGTTCAACTGCCGTACCGCAGCCTCGGACTTGCCCACCGCGGCAGCGATTTCCGCGTAGTCGAAGCCGAACACCTCCCGCAACACGAAAACCGCGCGCTGGGCAGGGGTCAGGGCCTCCAGAACCAGCAGCATCGCGGTGGTCACGGCCTCGCCGGTGAGCACGTGGTCGATGCCATCGGGCGCGTCGCCGGCAGCGTCGGTCACCAGCGGCTCGGGCAGCCACGGACCCACGTACTGCTCCCGCCGTCGGACGGCCGACCGTAGTACGCCGAGCGCCTGCCGGGTGACGATCCTTGCCAGATAGGCCCGCGTGTTCTCCACGGTGGTGCGGTTCACCGACCGCCACCGCAGGTAGCTGTCCTGAAGGACGTCTTCGGCGTCGGCCACCGACCCGAGGATCTCGTAGGCGATCGAGAACAGCAGAGCCCTGTGCCTGGTGAACTCGTCGGCAGGATCCGGCTGCTCGGTCACTTCGGCCCCTGCAGCCAGGCGTAGGTGGCGGTGAGGGTGCCGAGCTTCGCGTAGCGGCAGACTCGCTCCTTGAGCACGGCCGCGGTGCGCCCGGCGAAGTAGAGCCGCCGCGCGGTGTCGTTCCTGCGGCTGGCCTGCAGCAGCCCGTCGTGCCGGCCCAGGCTCAACGCCTGTCCGCTGTACCCCATGGAGTAGGGCTCGGGCTCACGACCTTGGATCATCCGCGCCAGCGTATCCGCTGCGTGTGCGCCCTGAGGCATGGCCGTCGCGCAGGCCGCGCGGGCTCCGGGAACCGCTGCGCAGTCGCCGACGGCGAAGATCCGCGGGTCGGTCACGCTGCGCAGATGCTGGTCGACCACCGCACGCCCGTAGGTATCCACCTGCAGTCCACTGCGGGCGGCCAGGTCGGGCACGGTCCCGGTGATCGCCCACAGCGTCAGGTCGGAAGCGAACTGCCGGCGCGAGTGGAGATGTACTGTGTCGACTCCTTCCTCCCCGGCGCCAGGATCGATCTGCGCGACGGAGCCCTCCACGACCTCGACGTTCAAGCGGTCCAGGCCGGTGCGCACACGCTTCTGCGCTCCTGCCGACAGGCTCGCGGCGATCGTCCGTCCCACGATCCGCACGCGGAGGTCGGGTCGGCCGAAGGCGATCTCGGACGCCGTCTCGATGCCCGTCAGTCCGCCACCGATGACGGTGACCGCCCTCCCACTGGGGAGTCCGGCCAGCGCGGCCCGCGCCTCCTGGGCACCCTCCCAGGTCCCCACCGCAACGGTGCCCGGCAGCGGTGCGACCGTGCTGCCCACCGCGAGGAACAGGTAATCGAAGTCGAGGCTCGCTCCGTCTTCGAGAGTGACCTGGCCGTCGCCGATCTTGTCGACGGTGCCCCTGCGCGCTGCGACCCTCTGGTTCAGCATCGACGTCAGCGGGGTCGCCGCGGTTCCGGTTCCGGCGACCTGCTCGTGCAGCCGCACCCGCTCGATGAAGTCCGGACGGGGGTTGACCACCGTAATCTCCGCTGCCGTCACCTTCTTGGCCAGCCGGTTCGCCGCGATCGTCCCCGCGTAACCGGCTCCCACCACCAGGACCCTCATGTGTGCCTCCTGTTGTGCAATGAGTTCACACACGGGATGGAGCCGACCTCGTGTTTGTGACGGGCAAGTCGAGTGACCTGCATCACTCGCGGATCTGGTGCTCGTCGACGAACAGACCGCTGTTCGCCCATGCCCTCATCGGGCCGGATGCGCCCTCCCATGGGATCGAGCCCTACCCGCCCCACCGCAAGCCGCAGGTGCGGAAACGATTGCACCTGCGGCCCGGGTGGGTCAGACGTTCTCCGTTTCGTCCGCCAGATGGCGCAGGACGTCCCCGAGGTCCTGGCGGCGGGCGTACGCCGCGCGCTGGCGGTGGGCGCCCGAGCCGTCGCGGAGCAGGCGCCCCAGGGTCTCCGCCGCGTGGTCCAGCTCCCCGCAGGCGGCCAGCTCCGGGGCCACCAGGTCGAGCAGGGCCTCCGCGAGGTCCGCCGCCGGGAGTTCGGCTCCCGTGTACGGGTCCAGGCCGAAGCCCTCCAGTCCGTCGTGGGCCGCCCGCCAGCGGGCCAGGTACAGCACGTCGTCCCGGACGTCCGGCTCGGGGCGCCCCTGCGCCATGTCCCCGAGCACCGTGGCGACCAGGGCGCGGACCAGTTCCGCCTGGAGGATGGCCGTGTCGATGTCCGAGGACATGTCGGGCGCCCGGATCTCGAGCGTCGGCCAGTGCCCGGACGGGCGGAGGTCCCAGTAGACCATCTTGGTGTCGAGGGCCGCCCCGGAGCCGAGCAGGGTCTGCACCGAGCGCCGGAAGTGTGCCGTGGACGTGAAGTGCGGGGGCAGGCCCGCCGAGGGCCAGCCCGACCAGGCCATCGCGCGCCAGCTGGCGTGGGCGGTGTCCCGCCCGGCCCAGAACGGCGAGTTGGCGGCCAGTGCGATCAGGGTGGGCAGCCATGGTCTGACCCGGTTGGACACGGCGACCGCCGTGTCCACGTCGAAGGTGCCGATGTGGATGTGGCGGCCGCAGCTGACCAGGGTGTCGGTGAGCGCGCCGAAGCGGCGGTGCTGCTCGCGCTGGCGCGGCTCGTCGTCGGTCAGGTGCAGCGGCCCTTCTACGGCCATGACCGGCGAGGGTGCGGCCAGCAGCCGGCAGCCGTGGGCGCGGGCCGCCCGGGAGAGGGTGCGCCGCAGCGCCGCCAGCTCCTCGCGCAGCTTCGGGGCCGAGTCGGCGACCGGGGTGGAGATCTCCACCTGGTAGCGGGTGCCTTCCGCGTGGACCTCGTGGGGGAGGCCCGCGGCGGTTTCGAGGACGCGGGGGGCGGCCGGGACCACCCGGAAGGTGCGGGCGTCGACGAGGAGGAACTCCTCCTCGACGCCGACCGTCAGGGGTGCGTGGACGTCGTCGTCCGCGTTGACGGCGGTGCCCGCGTTGTCGGTGCTCGTGGTGCTGTTGCCAGGTTCGATCACTACGCCTCCCTGGACATACGAGTCGTTTCATCATGAGCCGCCACCAGGCGGCGAGCGCGCGCCGATTCAGTCAAATGTCTTGCAACAATGGCGAGTTACCGGCAAGAATCCGCGCGGTCCGCAACCGCGGATCCGGATGGGGCGACTGTTGCGGGTGTGCGCAGGGCGGCGTTCGGACGCCCGGGCCCGCGGACGGCCGCCGGTTACCATCCGGTGTGACCGGTACGAGTGCATCCAGCCCCGGGCCCACCACCGGGTCCGCGCCGCCACCGCCGCGGCGCTCCTCGCGGTTGTTCGCCGATCTGACCCCGCTGCGGACCTCGCCCGACTACCGGCGGCTGTGGGTCGGCGGCACCGTTTCCTGGACGGGCCAGGCGATGACCGCCCTCGCGGTCTCGCTCCAGGTCTACGACACCACCGGTTCCAGCTTCGCCGTCGGCCTCGTCGGGCTGTGCTCGCTCGTGCCGCTCGTCGTCTTCGGCCTCTACGGCGGTGCCATCGCCGACACCGTGGACCGGCGCAAGCTCGGCCTGTACAGCTCCCTGGGCCTGGCCGCCCTGTCGGTGCTGCTGGCGGGTGCCGCGCTGCTCGACCACCACCGGGTCTGGCTGCTGTACTCGATCGTCGCGCTGCAGGCGGTCTGCGGGGCCCTCAACGGGCCGGCCCGGGCGGCCATGATGCCCCGGCTGCTGCCGGCCGAGCAGCTGCCCGCCGCCAACGCGCTGAACTCCGTGACGTTGACCTCCGGGGCCATGCTCGGCCCGGTCCTCGGCGGGCTCGTCGTCGGCCGCTGGGGTTACGAGGCCGCGTACCTGGTCGACGCCGTCGCCTTCACCGCCGCGCTCTACGCGACGTGGCGGCTGCCCGCGATGCTGCCCGACCGGGAGGGCGGCAAGCGGGGGAGGGCGTCCGTGCTCGACGGGCTGCGGTTCCTCGGGAGCCGGCCCAACATCCGGATGACCTTCTTCAGCGACCTGGCCGCGATGGTCCTGGCCCACCCCAAGTCGCTGTTCCCGGCCGTCGCCGTGATCTGGTACGGCGGCGACGCCACCACCGTCGGCCTGCTCGCCGCCGCCCCCGCCGTCGGGGCGCTGCTGGGCGGGCTGTTCTCCGGCTGGCAGGGCCGGATCCGGCGGCACGGGCTGGCGATCCTGCTGTCCGTGGCCGCGTGGGGCACGGCCGTGGCCGTGTTCGGGCTCACCCGGAACCTGTGGCTGGGCCTGTTCTTCCTGGCCCTGGCCGGCTGTGCGGACACCGTGTCCATGGTGTTCCGTTCCACGATGATGCAGACAGCCACCCCGGACGAGATGCGGGGCCGCCTCCAGGGCGTCTTCATCGTGGTCGTCGCGGGCGGGCCGCGGCTCGGTGACTTCCTCGCCGGGACCGTCGCCGACCTCGCCTCCCCGACCGTGGCGATCACCGGCGGCGGCCTCGCCTGCGTCCTGGTCCTGGCGCTGCTCGCCGCCCGCTGGCGCGGCTTCGCCCGCTACGACTCCCGCTCG
Source organism: Streptomyces sp. NPDC059851 (assembly GCF_042732005.1). Lineage (NCBI taxonomy): Bacteria > Bacillati > Actinomycetota > Actinomycetes > Kitasatosporales > Streptomycetaceae > Streptomyces > Streptomyces sp. NPDC059851. The sequence goes on from NZ_JBHWJJ010000008.1 coordinate 65,613, forward strand.
CCGCAGCCGTAGTCCCGGGCCTCAGGCGGGGCCGACGATGCCGCGGGCGACGCCCAGGGACACGAGGTCCTGGGGGCGGATGCGGAGCTGGTCCGCGGTGGCCGCGGCCTCGGACGGGGGCCGCTTGAGGATGGCCGCGGCGAGCTCGGGGGCGATGACGGAGAAGTAGCTGTCCGGTGTGACCCAGGTGTTGCCCGGAGCCGCCAGTGCCAGGGCCCCGCCCGAGCCGCCCTCGCCGATGAGGAGGGTGGTGACCGGGACGGAGGCCGCCGCGACCGCGGCGAAGGCGTCGGCGATGGCCGCACCGGCCCCCGCCCGCTCCGCCGCGGCGTCGTTGGCCGCGCCGGGGGTGTCCACCAGGGTCAGGACGGGGATGCCGAGCCGGTCCGCGAGGCGGATCAGGCGGGCGGCCGTACGGTATCCCGCCGGGCGGGTCGCGGTGCCGCACTGGGCGGCGTACGCGACGGCCCGGCCCTCGTGCAGCCCGAAGCCGCACAGCATTCCGGGGTCGGTGCCGCCGGCCCGGTCCCCGGACAGGGGCAGGCGAAGCGTGAAGTACGCGTCCAGGTAGGCCTCGGCGTGCGGCCGGCCGGGGTGCCGGGCCTGCCGTACGGCGTCCCAGCCGCCGGCCGGGGGCGGTACGTCCGCCAGCGCGGCCGGCGGCTCCACCGGCCCGGCCGGGCGGGGCGCGGCCAGGACCCGGAGCCAGTCGGCCAGTAGGCCGGGCAGCCGGGCGGGCTCCACCACCGCGTCCACGTGCCCGGAGGCGTACTGGCTCTCCGCGGTGTACGCCGCCGGGTCGGCGTCCGCGGGCCGCACCCGGGACCCGGCGAAACCGACCTGGGCACCCGGGAGCGCGAGGACGACGTCCGCTCCGGCGCCCAGGGTGGCCCAGCCGCCGCCGGTGGTGGGGTCGCGCAGGACGGCGATCTGGGGGAGCCCGGCGGCCCGGGTCAGGACGCACTGGCGGGCCACGCGCTGGAGTTGGGTCAGGGCGAGCATTCCCTCCTGCATCCGGGAGCCGCCGGTGGCGATGAGGGACACCAGCGGAAGGCGGTGTTCGCGGGCGTGGGCGTAGGCCGCTTCGAGCCGGTCTCCGGTGCGTTCGCCGAGGGAGCCGCCGAGGAAGCCGAACTCGAAGGAGACCAGGGCCGCGCGTCGGCCGCCGATGGGGGCGGTCCCGACGACCACGGACTCCTGTTCGCCGGTCCGGTCCGCGGCGCGGGCCCGGGAGGCGTCGTAGCCGGTCCAGGCCAGTGGGCCGTCGGTGGCCGACTCCCGTGCGGGCGCGGGCAGTTCGACGAAGCCGGCGGGGTCGGTCACGGAGGCGATGGCCGCGCGGGCCGAGAGGCGGGTCGTGGTCACGGAGCCACCCTAGGTCCGCCCGCCGGCGGGGCCGAGCGGTTCGAGCCACCATCGACGGCTGCCCGGCCGCCCGGCCGTCCGTGGCCGGAGGGTTTGGGGTAGTGGTGGCGGCTTCATCCGAAGTGACAGCGGCTGACGGGCCCTGGATGATGATCGCGGCGTCCGCGGGTCCGTTCCGGCCGGCGCCACGGGGGGAACGGGCCGCCGCGCACTCGACGTGCGGCGCCGCACCGGTCCTGAGTACATGTCAGTCTTTCCCAGAAGGAATCCACCTGGTGCGTCCCATTCGCGCAACGGCCATGCTCACCGCGGGGCTCCTCGGTCTCCTAGGCCTTCCGGCCACCGCGGCGGCCGCCGAGGCACCGGCCGGCCTCTACGTGAACAACCGCGACGGCTCCAACTGCTCCGACGGCGGTCCCGGTTCGCAAGCGGTTCCGTACTGCACGATCTCGGCCGCGGCCAAGGTCGTCCAGCCGGGCCAGACCGTACGGATCAAGGCGGAGAACACCTACGACGAGGCCGTCACCATCGACCGCTCCGGAGAGCCGGGCAAGCCGATCACCTTCGAAGTCGATCCCGTTCCGCAATTTTCCGGGGCGTGGCTGGCCAAGACCCTGACCATCAGCGGCGCCTCCCACGTGGCGGTCCGCGGGCTGAGCATCAGGGGCGTCCAGGTCAGCCGCTCGACCGACGTGGAACTGGAACAGATCGATGCCGGGCGGGGCCTGCTCGACTCCGTGGTGGTCGGCGAGGGAAGCACGGACGTGCGCGTCATCCGGAGCCGGATGAGCGGCGCCAGGATCGAAGGCGGCTCCCGGGGCACCGTCCTCAGCCGCAACATGATCGGCAGCGCTCCGCGGCCGGCGGTCACCGTGGTGGACGCGCCCGGCACAGTCGTCACCAACAACACGATCAGCGGCTACTGCGGGGCGACCGTCTCGGTCGGCGGCAGCTCCACCGGCTCCGCGCTGTTCAACAACGTGATCTACACCGAGGCCACTTCCGCCCGGTGCCAGTCGGCCGAAGCGCGCAACGGCACGGCCGTGTCGCAGAGCGCGACGGGGGGCACACGTGTCGACTACAACGTGATCGTCGGCCACGCCGCCCTGTCAGCGGCCTACAGCTGGGCGGGCACTGCGTACAAGGACCCGGCCGCCTTCGCCACCGCCACCGGCCAGGGCGCGCACGACATCCTGGCCCCGTCGCGCGACGACGTCAGCCAGATGGTCGGCTCGCCGACGATCGACTCCGGTGACCCGACGGCGCCGGGCGTGGTGCCCGCCGACTTCGACGGCCACCGCATCGCGGACGACCCGAGGGTGCCCAACACCGGCAAGAACGGCGGACACATCGACCGCGGGGCCCACGAGACGCACGACTACCTCGGCAACGTCTGGACGGCGATCGACCACACCTGGGCCCCGGTCGGCACCAGCGTCCAGGTGCAGGCCGTTTCGGACAGCCACTGGCCCACCGCGATGAGCTACCGCATCGACTTCGGCGACGGGACGGCCCCGGTCACCACCCGGCAGGGGACCGCGGCGCACGGCCTCGCCACGCACGTCTACAACTCGCCGTGCGAGTGCACGGTCAAGGTGACGGCGGTCAACGACGCCGGGCACGAAGTCTCCACCCAGCAGGCCGTCAAGGTGACCCCGGCCGGCCCGCTGACCGCGGGCTTCACGACCGAGCCGGTCCTGCCGACCTCGACCAACCAGATCGGCGGCCCCAAGCCGCTGACCGTGGACGTCGACACCCGGACGGCCACCGCGGCGCCGTGGCCCGTGGAGGGCGTGGACGTGGACTTTGGTGACGGCACGAGCGAGCACCGCGACCGCCTGGACACCTTCCGGCACACCTACAGCCGCCCCGGCGACCACAAGGTGACGGTCACCGTCCGGGACTCCAAGGACGCGACGTCCACGGTCAGTCGGAACGTGAAGGTCGACTACGCGCCGTCCGGGTACGTGGCGACGGCGCCGTTCCGCGTCCTCGACACCCGCACCACCGGCACGGCCGTCCAGGGCGGCTCCCCGCTTCCCGTGACCATGCCGGTCGGCCTTTCCGTCCCGGACCACGTCCACTCGGGCGGCATGGCCGCGGCCGTGCTCAACGTGACCGTCACCGGCGCCTCCGAGGACACGCACCTGAGCGTGTGGCCCTCCGGGCAGCCGCGCCCGGTCGCCTCGAACGTCAACGTCCGGGCGGGAGGTACGTCCTCGAACACGGTCACCGTGCCCGTCGGAGCCGACGGCAAGGTGCAGGCCCAGCTCAACTCGGGCAGGGCCTCGCTGATCGTGGACTTCGTCGGCTACTACCAGCCGGGCGCCGGCGAGTGGTTCACCCCGCTCGCCCCGACCCGCCTGGCCGACACCCGTACCGCCGGCGGCGCGCTGGCGGGCGGGCAGACCCGGACGGTGAAGGTCGCGGGCACGGGCGGCGTTCCCGCCGACGCCACCGCGGTCGCGCTGAACCTGACGGGCACCGGTTCCACGGCCGACGCGCACGTCATCGCCTACCCCGACCCGGCGAACCGGCCCGCGACGTCGAACCTCAACGTCGAGCCCGGCAAGGACAAGTCGAACCAGGTCCTCGTCCCCGTCGGCCCCGGCGGGACCATCACGCTCTACACCAACACCGGCTCCACCCACCTGGTCCTGGACGCGGTGGGCTGGTACGGCAAGGGAGGCAGGGCGCTGTTCACCCCGGCCGTTCCGAAGCGTCTGGCGGACACCCGTGCCACCGGCAAGCTCGCCCCCGGCGCCACCACCACGGTTGCGGGCCTGCCCGCCGGCGCCGTCGGCGCGGTCCTGAACGTCACCGCGACCGAGTCCACCGGGCCCGGCTTCCTGACCGCGTACGGGTACGGCACCGTCCGACCGGAGGCCAGCAGCCTCAACACCCGCCCCGGCGACACCGTCCCCAACCACGTCACCACCCCGGCTGCCAGCGGCCGGATCAGCATCTGGAACAGCTGGGGCGGCAGCACCCACGTGATCACCGACCTGCTCGGCTACTTCACCCAGCCCTGACCGGTCCCGCAGAACCGGAGCCCCGGCCGCCGCACACCGCGGAGGCCGGGGCCCTCGGCTGTTCGGGGTCCGGCTACGGCAACGGGAAGGCGATCTTCAGGGCGTAGGCGGCGACGAGGCCGTAGCCGAGGCGGAAGGTCCACACACGGACGCCGGGCGGAATCCTGCGGCCCGCGAGGGCCCCGACGGCGACGAGGGCCTGCTGCCACAGGAGGGAGGCGACGGCGACGCCGGCGAGGAAGGCGCCGGCGGCCGCGGCAGTGTGCAGGGCGGTTGCCTGGGCCGTGGTGAGGGCGGCGAAGTAGAGGGCGGTGGTGGGGTTCACGGCGGTGAGGCCGACGTAGCGGGCGAAGGCCCTGGCGGGGCCGCCCGCTGCGCGGCCGCCGCTCGCCGGGGCGCCCTCGGCCCCGCCGCCCCCGCTGCCCCCGCCGTTGTCGTCGGTGACCGTGGCGACCGCCCCGGTCCGCGCCCTGGCGGCCGCCCCCGCGGCCTCGCCCCCGGCTCCGGCCTGCTGCGCGGGCCCGGCGGCCCGGGACGCCCCGTACAGCCCTTGCGCGGCGATGGCCAGCAGGATCGCCGCCGCGGCCAGCCGGATCCACGCCTCGACCGGGGCCACGTGAGAGGCCACCCAGGGCCCCAGCGCCGTGGCCAGGGCGGCGTAGCCGAGGTCCACGGCCGCGATGCCCGCCGCCGCGGCCACGGCCGTACGGCGGTCGCGCATGGCCTCCTGGAGCAGCAGCACGCTCATCGCGCCCATCGGCATCGCCACGCCGAGCCCGGCGACCGTGCCCGCCAGGGCGGGAGTCAGTAGTTCCGTCATGCCCGGCAGGGTGCGGTGCACGGTGGCGGGCGCGGCGGCGATTATCGGCCGCCGCTGCGAGAATCGCGGTATGGACCGCCTCGACAGGGAAATCCTCGGCATCCTGCAGCAGGATGCGCGGATCTCGTACCGGGACCTCGGCGTCCGCGTCGGACTCAGCGCCAATGCCGCCGCCGACCGCGTCCGGCGGATGCGGCGCGACGGGGTGATCCGCGGGTTCACGGTCATCGTGGATCCGGCCGCCGACACCCGGGGCGGGCTCGTGGTCTTCATCGACCTGACCCTCCGGCAGGACACCACCAACGAGGAGTTCGAGCAGCGCGTCGCGGGGCTGCCCGGGATCACCGAAGTGGTGCACGTGACGGGGGAGTACGACTACCTCGTACGGGCCCGGGCCGCCGACCCGGCCGCGCTGGACACCCTGCTGCGGCGCCTCAAACGGGAGGCCGGGGTGGCCCAGTCCAGCACCCGGCTCGCGCTGCGGGCGGCGCAGCGGCCACCGTCCGGTCCGAACACCGGCTGACGGTCGCGCCGCGGGGGGTCGTCGGCCCCGAGCGCTCCGTAACGGGCCCCGCACGGTCCGGGGGTCGAGTCCGCGACGTGCTGGAGGGCGGCCTCCAGGTCCAGCTCCGATCCGACACTGGGGACCGCCTCCAGCAGCACGGGGACCGGCCCCGGTCGAGGGTGGTGGGACCCGGGCCGGGGGTCATCCGGTCAGTGGGTTGAGGACCATCGGGGCGACCTTCCCTTCGAGCATCGCGCCGAGGCCGAGCACGGCGCACACGTCCGGCCTCTCCGCGATGGCGACGGGCATGCCGGTGGCGTCGCGCAGCATCTGGTCCAGGCCGGGCAGGAGGGCGCTGCCTCCCACCATCATGATCCCCCGGTCCGTCAGGTCGGCGACCAGGTCCGGCGGGCAGTCGCGCAGCACCTTGCCGATGCCGTCGAGGACGGCGGTCAGCGGGGTGTGGATGGCGTCGCGGACGGCCGCGGTGTCGACGTGGACCGAGCGGGCCAGGCCGGTGGCGACGTCACGCCCGTGGATCAGGGTGGAGGCGGGGCCCTCGTCGGTGATGCCGTTGCCGTGCAGGGCCAGCTGGAGGGGCCGGACGGCCTGGCTGGGCAGCATCAGCTCGTGGGCGTGGCGCAGGTGCTGGACCACGGCGTGGTCGATGGCCTCGCCGCCGACGGGGATCCGCTGGGCGGTGACGATGGAGCCGAGGGAGAGGACGGCGACCTGGGTGGCGGCGGCCCCGCACACCATGATCATCGTCGCGGTCGGCTGCTCCACGGGCAGGCCGCAGCCGACGGCCGCCGCGATCAGGGTGTCGACGAGCTCGACGCGACGGGCGCCGAGGCCGACCATCGTCTCCACGGCGGCCCGCTGGGCGAGCGGGTCGGCGTCGTGCGGGGTGCAGGCGGCGGCGCGCAGCCGGGGCTTGCGGCGCAGGGCGCGGCGCAGCTTCTCGCCGAGCAGGTGGCGCAGCATCCGCTGGGCCATGTCGATGTCGACGACGGTTCCGCCGGAGACGGGGCGGACGACCCGGATGTAGTCGGGCGTGCGGCCGGTCATCCGCTCGGCGAAGGTCCCGACGGCGATGAGCGCGCCGGTACGGGTGTTGACGGCGGCCACGCTGGGTTCGTCCACGACCAGGCCGGCGCCCTTGACGTACACGCGGGTCCTGGCGGCCCCGAGGTCGACGGCGACGTGGCAGCGGCGCAACTGCTCAAGACTGACGGTCACGGCAGATCCTCCCGAGGGCGCTGATGCTGGAAGACCGGCGGCTGCCGGTTGCATTTCATATCTTCTCGGGCAAACGGGGCGTGCCGCCCGTTGAGATGCTCCAGCCGGGGTGCGCCACACGGGGCGGGGGGTGCTGCACGGGGGTGGATTTCTGTACCGACAGGCAGCACCATGCCCGCACTGCCCGCGCTACTCGCGCGTAACGAGATAAAGGGGACCGGATGCTGACGCCCCGCCAGGAAGCGACGGCGTTCCTGACGCTCTGCGCGGCACTCTGCGCGGCGGTCTGCCCGACGCCCCTCGCGCCGCTGCCGGCCGCCCGTGCCGCCGCCGCGCCGGCGGCTCCCGCGCACCGCCCGGTCGTCCTCGTCCACGGCTACAACGCCGATCCGGGCGTCTGGGGTTCCCTGCGCGCGGACCTGCGCGCGGCCGGGTACGCCGACGCGGAGCTCCACTCCTGGGGCTACGACACCCACCGGTCCGTCAACGAGGTCCTGGCCGGCCAGCTCGGCGCGTACGTCGACCAGGTCCGCCGGCGGACCGGCGCAGAGCGCGTGGACATCGTCTCGCACTCCTTCGGTTCGCTCGTCAGCCGCTGGTACGTCACGTACGGCGGCGGCACCGCGGCCGTGGACCGCTGGGTTTCGCTGGCCGGACCCAACCACGGCACCTCCACCGCCTGGGCCTGCGCCCCGTGGGACCAGGCGTGCCGGGACATGACGCCGAACTCGTACGTGGTGCGGAACCTGAACGCCGGGGACGAGACCCCGGGCGCGGTGCGCTACGCGACCTTCCGCTCGGACTGCGACGAGGTCGTCAACCCGGACAACAGCGTCCCGCTGGCCGGGGCGGCCAACGCGACGGTCGGCTGCCTCGGCCACAACGAACTGCTGGGCGACGACGCCACCTCGGCCGGGGTGCTCGCCTTCCTCGCAGAACGGCCTCCCGCCGCGCGACGGGGCTCCCGCTAGCGGGAGTCGAGCTCGGCGCCGTCCACGGACACCCGTTGGAGCAGGCCGTACGTGAACTCCGCCACGCAGGCCCGGCCCTGCGCGGTGAAGGCCAGCCGCCACCGGGTCGGCGCGGTGCCCTCCAACGGCCGCACCGGCGCGAAGGCCCGCGCGACCTCGTCCACCGTCGCCGACCAGGGCCGCAGGTCCTCCGGCGCGTCCAGTACGGGCCCGGGCGCGCCCGGGGCGCGGACCAGCCACTCGTTCCACACCGCCCCGTCCGGTGCGGCCAACACCTCGAAGCGCAGGTCGGGCCAGAGCGGCAGCGGCCACAGCAGGGCTTCGCACTGCAGGTCGCCGATGGTCCGCGGGGTCGTGGACTCCGGCGGGCCGAGCACCGAGCGGTACCGGGCCAGGGCCCCGCGCGAGCGGGGTGAGCGGACCATCGCCTGCCAGCGCCGGTTCGCCTCCCGCTGGTCGGCGAGGGAGGCGCCGAGCCGCCGGCGGGCCTCCTCGACGAGCTCCGGCCGGAAATCGGCCATGCGCCGCAGCAGTACGAGCTGGAAGGCGGTCCGCCCGAAGGCCCCCGGTCCCGTCGGTGGCGTCGGCGGCGTGGGCGGGGGCGGGGGCGGCGGCGGTGTCATGCGGACCACGATTCCACACAGGACCTTTACGAACTCGCGATGCGGATGTGGCTTGAAACCACGTAGCGTCACATGCGCCATGGACTACTGCCACGCCTGCCGGAGGCACCTCAACGGCGCACTGGCGTGCGCCGGGTGCGGAACCCCGGCCGAGTACCTGCCCCCCGCCACCTCGGGCGTCCCCGTTGCGCCCGCCGCCCCGTACGGCTCCGCAGACGTTCCGTACGGCTCCGACGGCGTTCCGTACGGGCCCCCGGTCCCTCCGGGAGCGCCCCGGGCGGAGGACGCCGAACCCTTCGCGGATTCCCTCGTCGTGTTGTCCGGTACCGGCGGGCGCCGGCCCGGTGCCCGCGCCCGGGCGGAGAACCGCCGGCGCCGGCGGACCCTCGTCACGGTCGGGCTCGGGCTGGCGGTCGCCGTCGGCGGTTCCGTGGCCCTGGCGCAGGTGATGGCGGGCGGTGAGCACACCGATCGGGCGGCGAACGTCATGCTGACCGACGACGACGGTCCGCAGGAGCCGGCTCCGCTGCCCAGCAGTACCGGCGGGCCCAGCACTCCGGCCCCGCTGAAGCCGGCCAAGGCCACGGCGGGGGCGAAGGCCGCCGCTGGCGCTGCGCAGCCGGCCCGGTCCGGGGACTCCGCCGGGGGCGGCACGCAGCCGGCCCCCGGGGCGTCGGCCTCCGCCTCGGGCGGGTCCGGACCGCAGCAGGGTTCCGGGAAGCAGCCGTCCGTAAAGCCCGGTCAGACGGGGCAGCCCTCGCCCAGCGCTTCGGGCACGGGGTCCGCGCAGCCGGTCCCGCCGCTGCCGAGCCCGTCGCCGACGAAGCCGCCGAAGACCTGCTGGTGGATCTTCTGCTGAACCGGCGGTTCCAGCTGCTGGGCCGGCGGCTCAGCCCAGCATCCGCTTGAGCAGGTCGCGCAGGACCGCCCGCTCGGCCGTGGACAGCCCGGCCAGCGGCTCGCGCGCGAAGTCCAAGGACGCGCGCAGCCGGTCGGCCGTCTGCAGCCCCTCCTCGGTCGGCGCGGCCAGCTTCACGCGCCGGTCGGCCGGGTCCGGCCGGCGCTCGACCAGGCCGCGCGACTCCAGTCGGTCCACTATTCCGGTGATGTTGGACGGCTCGCACTTCAGCTTCTGCGCGATGTGCCGCATCGGCATCGGTTCGAGCGACAGCAGGTTCAGCACGCGCGCCTGCGCGCCGGTCAGCTGGTGGCTGGCGGCGGCCTGCTCGTACTCCTCGTGGTAGCGGGCCACGACGGTGCCGATGAGCTCGACGACCTCGACGGTCAGGGGGTCCACGTGACGACTGGGCATGGATCCAGCGTACCCATTTGCTTGACAACCTGAAATATCCAGGCGCATGGTTGTTTCACGTCCTGAAGCATTTTCCCGGTTTGGAGTGCACCATGTCCGAGACCCCCGCGATCCCTGCCGTCAGCCGCGAGTGGCACCTCGTCCGCCGTCCCCAGGGCTGGCCGGTGGCCGAGGACTTCGCCCTGCGCGAGGTACCGGTCGCAGCCCCGGCCCCCGGCCGGATCCTGGTGCGCAACCTCCACATGTCCGTGGACCCGTACATGCGCGGCCGGATGACGAGCGTTTGACAACATCCGCTAGCATGGCGAACCAGGGCGCACGGCAAGGGAATCCGGGGCCACTGGAGTGCGGCGGGGGCCGCGCAGGGGAGGGGACGGCATGAGGCGTGTACTGCTTGCGGAGCGCATCTCGGACGACAAGGGCGAGCGCTCGGAGTCCATCGAAGACCAGGACATGAAGCTCAGGACCAGGGCCATCAGGGAGGGGGTGGAGATCGTCGGCACCGCCGTTGACCTGTCTGTGTCCGGCGATGTGGACATGTTCGCCCGACCTGATCTTGGTGAATGGCTCAAGCCCGAGGGCCGTGAAAGGTGGGATGAGCTGTGGGTGACCACCCAGGACCGCCTTTCCCGTAGCGAACCGCACTTTATGGCCTTCGTCTTCAAGGTGATCGAGTGGGACAAGACCCTGGTTGTCTTGGATGACCCATCTCTCGATCTGACCACCCCGGAGGGGCGTGCTATTGCCCACGTCAAATCCCTGGGGCCTCACAAGGAGTTGGAGCGAATCAAGGCGCGTGTTCAGGACTCCCACGACCGGCGCCGCTTCACCACTCGTTGGCCGGGCGGGATTCCTCCCTTCGGCTACAAGACTGTGCACAGATTCGAGGATGGCAAGACGGCCGCCTACCTCGAACTCGATGAAGGCATGGTCATGGAGCTTCGCGAGATGCGGCGAATCATGATCGAAGGTGAATCGTTCGCCGGCCTGGCCAAGCACCTGAACGCGGAAGGCGTTCTGACAGCCCGAGACAGGGCCAGGGTGCGAAGGGGGAAGCCTGTCAAGGCCCGGGGCGGGGAGGAGGGCACGCCTGAGCGCTGGTCGGAGACCTCCGTGAAGAAGCTTCTGACCGACGAAGCTCTCTTGGGGCGGAAAAAGCACAACCGGGAAGTGATCTACGGCATGGACGGAAGGCCCATCCAAATTGCCGATGCTGTCTTCACGGATGATGAGTGGGAGTCGCTTCAAGCAGCGATCCGGCGGCGAATGCACACCTCTGTCCGACGGGTGAATGGGACCAGCCCCATGTACGGGGTGGTGCACTGCGGTCGATGCGGAGCCAAGGCCATTCACAAGGTCTCGACTCTCCGGGGTGTCACCTATCGGTACTACCAGTGCGGTGCCTGGCCCAAGGAGAACCGCTGTGCTGGAATCTCCTGCCGTGCTGAGCCAATTGAAGAAATGGTCGAGATTCACTTTCTCCAGAAGTTCGGCCGGGACAGGGTTACCAAGAAGGTGTGGGTTCCTGGATCTGACAGTTCCAAAGAGCTTGCCGAAATCATCAAGCGTATGGAGCGTCTGCGAAAGCAGGATGAAGAAGGTGACTGGGATGATGACCAGGAAGGCTATCGGTTCCGAATGAACCAGTACAAGGTTCGTAAGCGGGAACTTGAGGCGAAGCCGGTCAAGAAAGCTGGATGGGCGGAAGAGGACCAAGGGCTTACCTTCTCTGAGCTCTGGCCCACCCTCGACCTGGAGGGGAAGCGCAAGCAGCTCATTGACTCTGGATACGCTGTGATGGTCGGGGAGAAGACTTTTGAGGTGGAGCCCAGGCCGGAGTCCTACTCGGAGAGGCAGACCAAAGAGCTTTCGGTATAGAAGGTTGACCGGTCCCTGAGCTGGTGAAAGGTAAGAGGCCCCCTGCTTGAGGCAGGGGGCCTCTGCTTATAGAGAGCCCCACTAGATATAGAGAACCCCTCAAGAAGTATGTACATGTCCTCTGACGTGAAGTGGGACAGTACCCAAGGAATGTGAGACGAGGGTCACACGGTGAGTGGATGCCGGAGCCTGAAGCTTGGCGTAGCCCAACGCGATGTTGGGAGTGATCCCTGTCTCTCTTGCTCATTCGAGTGTCCCGAAAGGCTTGAAAGGACACGTACATAAATAGTGAGAGAGCCTTTTTGGGATATCTCTAGCCGGCCCCGGCCTCCTCTTGCCCTGGAGGCCGGGGCCATCTCTTTTGGTCAAGATTCGCATCTAGGCAACTCACTGCGAGGAGGAGCCATGTTCAAGCGCAACCACTTCACAGCCCGCCGTATCGCTCTCGGTATCTCCGTTGAGGAACTGGCCCATGAGCTTCATGTCTCACCGTCAACTGTCTACCGGTGGGAGTCCGGGGCCACATGCCCAAGTCTGCGCATTCTCGTACCGGCCACCCGCATCCTTTGTGTTCCGCTGCTGGCCCTAATCGAGGACGACGGTTCCGGGGATCGGCGCATTGCCGAGGCTCTGGATTCTTTGCTTAGGACTGACATGCACAAGGAGATTGCCGCGTGAACGGAAGTCTCCTTGCTCAGTCTTCGAACTCAAACCATTGATTAATTAGAGGTGCCCATGACCGAACAGCCTATGAGTGTCCAGGAAGCTGTCCTATCCGAGAACAGTTTCGCCATTTCCCAGATTATTGCTTCGACAGCCCTTGACATGCTGGTGGGGTTCAAGGGGCTGTCTCACACCGTGCACCGGGATGCCGAAAGGGACTTCCGGGGCGGGGTAGGGACTAAGGTCCGCATCCGTCGTCCCGAAGTGCTCAAGGCTGGCAATTTCAATGGTTCAGTGAACAGCATGGTCCAGCCAGTCAAGGAGACCACTGTTGAACTGGAGATCACTGATCACGCACTTTCGGCGGTCGAGATCACCGACAAGGAAATGCGCTTCGATCTGCACACGTTCGAGGAGCAGATTACGCTTCCCCAGTCCGCCGGAGTCGGTGACTACCTGGAACAGAACATCGCCAACACGATGAACAAGCGCTCGGTGGACGGTGCTTCGGGGCTCATTACCATCAATGCTGCCCAGCCTCGGCATGCGATCATCGACGCCGGAACCGTCCTGGACAAGGGCCGGACGCTGGGCCGCCGCTGGCTGGCTGTCTCCCCGGACGTCAAGAACGTCCTCCTCAAGGACGACAACTTCTCTCAGGTCGCCCAGGCAGGAACCGATGAGACGCTCCGTGGTGGGGTCATTGGTGAGGCGTACGGCTTCACTGTCGTCTACTCGCCGTACCTGGCTGACAAGACTGCCGTGGCCTACGTCGGTTCGGCGTTCGCCATGGCCGTGTGCTCCCCGCCCGTGGTGCGAAGTGAGTTCTCCGCCTCGGCCGGACATCAGGGTTACTCCATGCGCTGGCTGATGACCTTCAACGAGGACAGCCTGAACCAGCGCTCCATTATGGATGCCTACGTCGGATCGTGTGTCCTAGACGATCGACGCTCGGTCGGCCTCAAGCTCGCCTGACCCGCGTAACGGGTTGCTCCTTACAGCGTCCGGGGTCTCTGCCGAAACGGCGGAGGCCCCGCTTTCTTTGTTGGCTTCGAGCTCCCCTCTCACCTCAGAACACTCCCGTCTCGCTCGGCCGTGCGGCCCTGCGAGCCGGCAGTGACTCCCCACGACATATGAAGGAGGACGCCGTCATGCCTAAGATGCGTAACCCCAATTCCCCGCACTCCCGATACAAGGGGCTGGAAGTGCTGCCCACTGATCACGGCCTGCCTGTTCCCGAGCTACCCGCGGCCCGTCAGTGGACCCAGGCTGAACATGAGCAGTGGCGACAGTGGTGGGAATCGCCCCAGGCCGCGAGGTGGGACGAGTCGTACGTCCCGACCGTGGCCGCGATGCTGACCTACTTCGGGAAGATCCTCGACGGCACATCCAACGCCACACATCAGATGGAGTTCCGGCACCTGGCAACTTCCCTGGGTCTCACTGCGGACGGAATGAAGCGTCTCGGCTGGGCTTTCGAAGGAGACGAGTGAGCAGGCGGGCGGCCAAGGCCGGAGCCGCGCGGACCCATGATGGCCTGCATCGTCCCGGCACCGAGTGCCCCTGGATGGAACGGCAGTGCTCCAGGTGCCTCGCGGAGGTCAGTGTTCACGTGGGCTGGGAGCTGACGGGCCAGCCACGGCCCTGGGGCGACAGCCTGGAGCATCACCCGGAACACTGCTTCGTCTGCCGACAGGCGGATCAACAAGACTGACTGTCGGTGCCGTCAACTACCTTCCTACCAAAGGCGAGTCGGGAGGGTTAGTGGGGCGGGATCGGTTTCAGTTGTGGGTGCACCTGATGGTGCTCATGTCCAATGAGGGACTCTGCGTTTACTGCGAAGACGCTGAGTCGGAGGTAATGGATCACGTCATCCCCCTAGCCAAAGGGGGCCCACATCACTGGAAGAACCTTGTTCCAGCGTGCACGGCTTGCAACGAAAGTAAGGGAGACAGACTGTTCCCCCGCTGGCTCATGGAAATCGAAGCCAATCCAAAGGGTTGGGCGCACCTAACGATTCGAGATGTTTGCGAGATAATCCACGAAGAGCAAAACAGGGCTATTGAACGAATAGAGGCCGCGAGCGCTGAGATAGCCAACGAAAAGCGTATCAAGTGGTTCGTCAACAACACCTGGCTCGGCGTTCCAGAGAGTAGGGCCTTCATTGATCGATGGAGGAGGGAACTCATAGGAGAAAAGGAGCTGGCGGCTCGCCAGGCAGGCTACCCACTTCCCCCACGTCCTCGGCTTCTGGGTTCCATATCTTGATTGGCGATCCCGCCTCCAGGAAGGCGCCCCCGGCGGTCCCCATTTCCTTCTAACTAGGCATTACCCCGGCAATTGTATTCACGAGAGTAATGATCTAGAAATCTGTTCGTTACCGTTCCGTGATAAGGAATTGGCAGGGTTGATCGCGTCGCACCGGTGAGTGCGGCAGCCGTAAGAGCAGTGCTCCGGCCCATCGACTCCATGCCTCATCGGCCCCGAATCAAAGGATTCCCACGTCATGCGTAAGACGGTTCTCATCCCCGTTCTCAAGACGCTTTGTGACGCCCATCTTGCGAAGGATGGGAGCGAGGAAGAGGCCACGGAAGCGCTGACCCTGGGAGTGCGTACGTGGGACCTCTGCGGATCTCACGCCGAGTCCTTCGGGTTGTACCTGGTGGATGCCCTGGGGTCGCCGGAAGACGTCGCGGCCGACCCTGACCCCGTGGCGCTGGCTGATGTGGTGCCTGTCGAGTCGGAGTGCGACGACGTGCCGGACGTGGCTGAGGAAGCGGCGGAGCCTGACGCTGTGCGGTCCGTGATGATCGCGGGGGAGGTTCCGGGCTACGACTGGGACACGGCGCGTGAGGCGATGCGGAACCTGGGCTACGAGGTGGTTGGCCGTGCCGATGACAGCACGGTCCTGCTGATCCTCGGTGAAGGTGGGGACCGCAACGCTACGAAGCTGCGGGACGCTGCCGAGCATGACATCCCCTGCATGGACGTCCGGGCCCCGGGACGGTTCAAGGCCGCTGTCTGTGCTGGTGAGTTGGTTGGTAGTGACCCGCTTCCGGAGCCGGCGAAGGTGGACCGTTCGGGGATGAGCACGCGGGAGCGGAACCGGCTGATCCGTCGCTGGGCGCGCGAGAACGGGTGGCCGAACCTTCCCGCTCAGGGGCGTGTCCCGCTGAACGTCCGTCACGCGTACGAGCTGGCCAACCGGACTCCTACGCAGGGAAAAGCAGTTGCGGCCTGAATGCCGCCCTCACTATGCCGGGCACCGAGTACGCCCGGCCGCCCCGGCCAGTGGCCACCCAACTAACCCTCCTTGAGATAGAGGCAGCATGAGCACCCCCGTTCTGTACGGTCCCATCGGTCGCGCGGTTCGAAAGATCACCCCGTTCCTTGAGACGGACCCGTTGGGGGTGTATGTGGCGGCCCTGTCGATGTGGTCGGCCGCGATCGGTGGAACGGTCAAGGTGTCGTCGCGTGGCAGCAGCAGGCCCGTGCTCGTCTGGTCCGCGCTCTGCGCCGGTACAGGAAGGGGGAAGGGGACCGCCCTGCGGGCGGCGATTCAGGTCATGGACGGCTCCCTGGGGCGCTTCCTCGCCACGCACACCACATCCGGGATCACGTCCGGGGCCAGTCTGGTCAATCACCTGTGGGAGCAACAGGAAGCGACCGCCGAGACGGAGCACGGGCGCGACGTCCGGGCTCTGGTGGTGGAGGAGGAATGGACGGAGGTCTTGAAGCGGGTCAAGCGCGATCCGTCGTTCACCACCAAGCTACGCGCAGCCTGGGACGGTGCAACGGTCCGGAACACGACCAAAGATGAAGCGCAGGAAGTACGCGACCCTGCGATGGTCCTCCACTCGCACATCACCCCGTCTGACTGGGCCAAGTACGTTGGAGAGTCGGAGGCGGCCGGAGGCTCGTACAACCGCATCCTGCCGTTCCTGCTCGGCTCCGTTCCGATGCTGGACGATGACCGGATCAGCCTGCCGAAAGTGGACGGTTCCGAACTGTCCGACGCTTACGGCTGGGCTACCGCCCGACCCCGGGTGATCACCCTCTCCGAGGACTCACGGCCACTGTGGCGGATCGTCCGCCGCTATGCCCGCATCCTGGGTGAGACCCTGCCCGAAGCACAGTCGGTGTTCATCGAGAGAACGGCCGAACAAACCCTTCGGGTAGCAGCTTGCCTGGCAGCGTCCGAGTGCTCCGAGACCATCACGGAAGAGATGCTGTCGGCCGCCTTCACCCTCGTACGCCGCTCTGTCCAGGACGCGGTCCGGATCACCAGGGGGGCCAGTACTCCGAAGATGAAGCGGCAACCGCTCAGCCTGACGGAGAAGGTCCGGGCCCGGATCGAGTTGCACGGTGGTCGGGCCACCTCTTCTCAGGTCCTGCCCTACGTGGGAGCCACCGCCGAAGAGGTCAAGGCATTGCCCGGCATCGTCGTCACCGTGGAACGGTCGGGGAAGACGGGCCGCCCGGCTACCGTCTTCACGCTCCCCGGTGACAGTTCCAGTGACGCTGTGCCGCAGCCGGCCAGCGCGGAGCGTGAGGCAAACCGGGCCACGGTCGTCCGCCTGGACACCTACCGCCCGGCCCCCAAGCAATCCAAGGAACCGGTACCGGTGAAGCGGCCAGCCGTTCCCGTTCTCGATTCCAACCCATTCCGCGCGCTGCTCTGAACCATCCCAACAAACCAAGCAAGCCCCGGCCAATCGGCCGGGGCTTCTTTCGTTGCTTCGACTATGCCAGTGGGCAGGGCAGTTCGGGACGGGATCCGCTTGGGCAGCAGGACGCCAGGGCTAGCGAGCTACGCTCGGTAGAGCGAAGGGCGCTCGGCTACCTGGTCAGGGCTGAGGCCATCCACGGTCAGGTTGCCGGTCCACAGGTGGTCTCGGTTGGCGTAGGTGGTTTCGAAGCTGACGCGCTTCCCACCAGGCTCCAGCTTCCAGCCCTGCTCTTGGAATTGCGCGATGCGGTCGCTGCCACAGACGAACGCCCGGGTGGCCTGAGTGAGCACCCATTGAGCTAGCTCCGTCTCGCTGGCCGTGGGCCGGCCGCAAGTTCGTGCCATCTGCCACAGGCGCCCCCACTCGACCCCGGGAGTCAGCGGGCCGACGACGGCCACGTCGCCGATACGACGCTCGTCCAGGTGGTGCACGGCGTAGCCGAAGACCACGCCGAACATGGCGAACACGGTGACCCTGCTGCTCCCGGTCAGACCCTCGTCAGATGCCATGGGCGGTACCTTTGCTCAGGGTAGGACCCGGGCACCTGTGACGTGCCCGGGTCCTACTTCGTTCGAGGGGATCAGCAGCCGTCGCCGTCGCCGCAGCAGGCCGGGGGGTTGCAGTCCTTCGCGGCGCCCCACATCCGCTCGTCGACGTAGAAGCCCGCGGCCTTGACCCGCTCCACCACGGAGCCGATCAGGGGCCGTGTGCGGACGGTGGCCTTCGGTTCGTGGTCCAGGAAGTAGCCGAACTGTTCCTGGCACCACGCGGCGTAGGCGCGGGTGTGGAGCGCGAACGAGTGCCAGCCCGGGTCAACGACCTGGGACGGGGTCATCTCGAACGCGCGGGTGTCGCCCATGACCTTGAGGAAGGCAAGGGCCTGGTCCACGATCCGGCGTGCGGTGGACAGCTCGTGTCCGTACTCCTCCGCGCAGAACTCCGACACCTTCTCGAACAGCTCGGGACTGACGAGGTCCCGCCCGTGCCGTAAGGCGACGGGGGATTCCAGCATGGTCGTCACAGTGAGATTCCCTCTCTCGACGGTTGGGGGCTGGCTACGCGGCGGGCGGGGGCGGGAACTTCTCTCCGTCGCCCTCGGTCTTGTCGCGGGGGTCAGTCATGCCTGCACCTCCTGATCTGCTTGACGGCCTGCTGAGGCCGTCTCCCGCCCTCAGCGGGCGGAAGTCTCCGTGGCCCTCATGGCCTCGGCAATCTGCTCCACCACGGCGGCGGGGAGCATCCCCAGGTGTACGTACGGGAGGCCGTTGTAGGTGACCGTGGGCCGTATGCCGCTCCATGCCGCTTCGGGGATGCCGAGGGTGGCCAAGGCAGCCCGTATGGACTCGGCGGCATCAGTGGCTCGTGTTCGGCCGTCTCTCCAGGTCTGCATGTCCATCAGTGGCCGGTCCCGTGCATACGCAGCAGGATGTTGCAGTCAGCGATCGTGCTGCTGTCCCGCTCCATCGCAGCGGCCTTCCGGAGCTGGCCCAGCCGCGCGCACTCGGGGCAACCGGCCACCGGCCGGGGCGAGGGGCGTTCCTTCCGCGTAGGCAGCGTCACCGTTGGTTCGTGCCACCGATTCGGTTCCGTCTTCATTACGCCGCGCCCTCCCGATCGCTTCCGAGGTCGACGGAATGACCCTAGAAAGCGGGGAACGGAGCGGGCCACGGTCTTGCACGAGCTTGCACGCGAACTAACCGAGGGACGTGATCGCATCCGAGATCAGAGCCCGGGCGGGAGCACCGTAGACAGCGAGCTTGGACAGCTCGGAGAACGCCTTGGCGTACGTGGCAACCTCGCTGGGCGCCGTGACGTTCACTGCGGCCGTGAGCAGCTCCACGCTGGCTTGGCGGCCGTCGAAGAGATAGAAGGCTTCCAAGGGCCAGACAAGCCGCTGGGCCGTGAAAGGGATTACCCCGAGGCTCACGTTTGGAAGCGCCATGACGGCCAGCAGGTAGCCGAGCTGTCCAGCCATGGCGGGAGCGTCGCCAATGCGGTAGCGGAGCACCGTTTCTTCCAACAGGAGAGCGAAGCGGCGGTTGCCGTCATGGAGTACGCGGGAGCGCTCGATTCGGGATGCTGCCGCCGTCTGCGAGTCGTCAGGGGTGCCTTGGAAGGCGGCGATGGTCGATAGCAGAGCTGCCGCGTACGCCTCGGTCTGGAGCATCCCCGGCACCACGTTCGAGCAGTACACGCGGAAGTGGCGGGTCTGCTCGTAAAGAGGGACAACCTCCTCCTGCGCCCGGCGCATGCCGTGCCGGTGCAGCTTTTGCCAGTGGACGTACATCTGGTCGGCTTGGCGGTTCGCCGCGATCAGGTCGTCTGTCTGGTCCTCTGCTCCGCACGCTTTGCACCAGGCGCGGATGTCGGCGGCCGATGCAGGGGTCTTGGCCCGCTCGATGCGGGACGACTTCGCGGGACTCCAGCCGCACCGAAGAGCCAACTCATGCCCGGTCAGTTCCGCGTCTTTGCGTAGGCCCCCGAGACGGGCGGCGATGGCTTCGCGGGCGGCTTGGGCGCTGGACGAGGGGGACGCAGACATGAGTGGGCTCTTCGTTTTCCGTCAGGTCAGACCGTGTACTTCTCGTGCGGGATGCCGCGCTCCCAGACTGCCTCGAACGCAGCCGAGGCCAGTCGTGCCACGGCGGGTTCGGAACGAACCTCCCAGCCGGGCTCGGACCAGTTCCCATCACCGGAGAAGTGGTTGAAGAGCACGATCTCTCCGTCGAACACCCAGCAGTCGTTTCCGGGGAGCGCGATGTCCGAAGCCTGCCGCCTGGGGAGCCAGCGAACCTGCTCCCCGGCGTGCAGGTTGACCACGGTGCCGGCGTGCTCGTACCGGATGTAATCCGTTACCGGTTCCGACACAACGCGAGCGCGGCGGACCGCCACGCCTCGGGCAACCGTGCTCCGAATCAAATCAACCCACGGCGTCCAGTACGAGGACGTCGGGTCAATGTCGCGCTGGCCCGTGCGCTTCCAGGTCTCGAAGTCCTCGGCCTCATCTCCGACGCCGTACGAGTCGCGCAGCTCCAGGTGCACAGCCGAGTGCTTGGCTGCGGCCAGCAGCTCGTTAAAGCCCGGTTCCTTCTGCGACATCGCACGCCTTCCTCAGCATCGGCACCATACGGGCCGGAATCCGAATCACGGCTTCGTGCGGCGGGATACCCGGAGCGTGCCCGGGAACCTCGAACGCCGCGCACTCCGCCTCTAGCTTCTCGTCTGGCTTCCAGCCCTGAAGCACCAGCTCCCCCTTCTCCTCGTCCACCCATACGGTGGGGGAGCCCTGCTGCCCGGTGTCTGGATCAATCCCGATGAACCGTAGTGCCATGACTGCCTCCGGTGTCGAGTGGCTTACGCCAACTTGCACGAGCTTCGTTGTGGCGGCGCCTGAGCGTCAAGGCTGACGGTCGTACACAGGGGCCCTTGTAGGGCAGTTCTCGGCCACGCGGAAGGCAGCTTCGAGGGTTGGCTATGTGACGAACGCAAGACCTACAGCGACAGAGTGTGGCGACTGAGGGGTGGGCTGGCCCTACGGGTGCACTGAGGCGCGCACAGGAGCGGCAGCCAGAATGGTTGACAACCTGAAATATTGAAGTGCATGGTTGTTTCATCACCTGAAGCATCTAGGAGCAACTCATGTCTCTGCCGACCGTCAGCCGCGAGTGGCACCTCATCGCCCGCCCCCAGGGTGAGCCGAAGCCGGAAGACTTCGCGCTGCGCGAGGTTCCTGTGGCTGAGCCTGCCCCTGGCCGCATCCTCGTCCGCAACCTCTACATGTCGGTCGACCCCTACATGAGGGGACGCATGTCCCAGCTTGACCTGGACGTCGAACTTGGTCACAAGGCCGGTATCCGAGGCCGGATGAACGACGTGAAGTCCTACGTCCCGCCCTTCCAGCTGGACCGGCCCATGGACGGCGGTGCGGTCGGCGAGGTCGTCGCCTCGGCCGCCGAGGGCTTCGAGGTCGGCGACCACGTCCTGCACGGTCTGGGCTGGCGCGAGTACGCCGACGTGAACGCCGCCCAGGCCACCAAGGTCGACGCCTCGCTCGCCCCGCTCTCCGCCTACCTCGGCGTGCTCGGCATGCCGGGCCTCACGGCCTACGCCGGCCTCTTCGAGGTGGCCTCCTTCAAGGAGGGCGACTCCGTCTTCGTCTCCGGCGCGGCGGGCGCGGTCGGCAGCCTCGTCGGCCAGTTCGCGAAGATCAAGGGTGCGGCGCGGGTCATCGGCTCGGCCGGTTCGGACGAGAAGGTGACGCTCCTCACGGAGAAGTACGGCTTCGACTCCGCCTTCAACTACAAGAACGGCCCCGTCGCCGAACAGCTGAAGGACGCCGCCCCCGAAGGCATCGACGTCTACTTCGACAACGTCGGCGGCGACCACCTGGAGGCCGCGATCTCCTCCCTGAACGTGCACGGCCGGGCCACCCTGTGCGGGGCCATCGCCCAGTACAACGACACCGAGCCCGCCCCCGGCCCCCGCAACCTCGTGATGGCCATCGGCAAGCGGCTGCGCCTGCAGGGCATCCTGGTCAACGACCACGCCGCGCTCCAGCCGCAGTTCGTCAAGGACGTGGCCGGCTGGCTGCGCTCGGGCGAACTCGTGGCCGACGAGACGGTGGTCGAGGGAGTGGAGAACGCGACCGGGGCCTTCCTCGGAATGCTGCGCGGCGAGAACACCGGAAAGATGATCGTTTCCTTCACCGGTTAGGCTCGTCCTGAACCGTCGCGATCGTGGGCGCGAGTCGCGGCGACCACCAGAAGGATCCTGTTACATGTCCATCCAGCAGTCCGACGTCCTCTACACCGCCGTGGCCACCGCGGAGAACGGCCGTGACGGCCGCGTCTCCACCAGCGACGGTCAGCTCGACGTCGTGGTGAACCCGCCGAAGGAGATGGGCGGCAGCGGCGCCGGCACCAACCCGGAGCAGCTCTTCGCGGCCGGCTACAGCGCGTGCTTCCAGGGCGCCCTCGGCGTCGTCGCCCGCAACGAGAACGCCGACGTCTCCGGGGCCACCGTCACCGCCGAGGTCGGCATCGGCAAGAACGACGAGGGCTTCGGCCTGATCGTGAAGATCTCGGCCGTGATCCCGAACGTGGACCGGGCCAAGGCAGAGGAGCTCATCGAGAAGGCCCACCAGGTCTGCCCGTACTCCAAGGCCACCGCCGGCAACATCACGGTCGAGCTCGCCGTCTGATCCGGTACGCGCTCGCGTTCGAAGGCCGCCCACCGACCGGAGGGCGGCCTTCACCGTAAGCTGGACCCCATGCGCGATCTTGCGGGGGGATTCGGCTACCTACTGGCCGGACAGAAATGGGTGTTCCGTCACGGACGGTGGCTGGGCCTCGGCCTGCTGCCGGGGCTGGTGTCGCTGGTGCTGTACGCCGGCGCGTTCATCGCCCTCGGCTACGGAGCCGACGACCTGACGGCCTGGGCCACGCCCTTCGCCGACGACTGGTCCTCGCCCTGGCAGGGGCTGTTCCGGGGCTTCCTGACCGCCTTGGTCTTCGGCCTCGGACTGTTCCTCGCGGTGATCACCTTCACCGCCGTGACCCTGCTCGTCGGCCAGCCCTTCTACGAGTCGCTGTCGGAGCAGGTCGACCGCAGCGAGGGCGGCGACGTGCCGGAGTCGGGGCTGCCGCTGATCCGGGAGCTGTGGATCTCCGCCCGGGACAGCCTGAAGGTGCTCCTGCGGGTCGCGCTGTTCGGGATCCTGCTGTTCGCCCTCGGGTTCATCCCGGTGGTCGGCCAGACCGTGATCCCGGTCATCGGGTTCTGCGTGTCCGGTTTCTTCCTCGCCGAGGAGCTCACCGCCGTCGCCTTCCAGCGGCGCGAGGTGGAGCTGAAGGAGCGGCTCGGGCTGCTGCGCGGGCGGCGGACGCTGGCGCTCGGGTTCGGCGTGCCCCTGGTGCTGGCCTTCCTGCTGCCGCTGGTGGCGGTGTTCCTCATGCCGGGTGCGGTGGCCGGGGCGACGCTCATGGTCAGGCACCTGCGCGGCGAGGACGGGGACCGGGACGCCGAGGGCGAGGGGCACACCCCGGCCCGGGCGGCGCAGGCCCCCGGCGAGGCCCGGGTCCAGCCCCACGGCTACGGCCAGCAGCCGGGCGGGCAGCCGGCGCAGGGCGCCCCCTACCCGCCGCAGCCGCAGCATCCCGCTCAGCCCCGGCCGCAGGCCCCGTACCCGGCGCAGCAGCCCGCGCCGTCCCCCCAGTACCCGCCGTCTCCTCAGTACCCGCAGTCACCTCAGTACCCGCAGTCTCCCCAGTACCCCGCGGGCGGTCCGGCCCAGGGGCCTGCCGGGGGCTTCGGGCCGCCGACGAACCCGTACTCCTGATCCACCGGCCGGTGGCCGCCGCCGGCCGCCGGTCCGCGGCCTACCGCCGCAGCAGGGTGATGGCGCCCGCGGTGTCCTCGCCGGCGTGCGCGGCCCGGTCGGCGTCCAGGCGGCGCCGCATCAGCTCGAAGTACGGGTTGATCAGCTCCGCGCTGACCCCCTGCTCCTCGGCGGTGCGCAGCAGCGTCCCCGTGGCCGCCACCTGCATGGCCAGGTTCGACACCACACCGGTGGTGAAGTCCCGCGAGGTCAGCCGCTCGGCCGCGTTGCCCACGAAGAAGCCCATCGCGCCCAGCCACTCCGACAGCAGCGGGGCCAGGTCCTTCGGGGCGATGTCCTCGCCCTCGATGAGCGCGAAGGCGTGCGAGATGCCGCCGAACATGCCGTACATGGCGCTGAGCAGCGCCACGTCGTGCAGCGCGGCGTGGCCCGGGTCCCCGCCGACGTAGCGGGCCGGGGCCGGAACCTCCAGGACGGTCCGGTGGGTGTCGAACAGGTCACGGGAGCCGCTGTAGAAGACGTAGCCGCCGGATTCGGGCGCCCCGATCATCACCGGGGTGGCCATGATGCCGGCGTCCACGAACCGGGCGCCGCGGGCCTCGGCCCAGGCCGCGCGGGCCCGGCCCTCGCCCGGGGTGCCGGTGGTGAGGTTCACCAGGTCCTTGCCGGCCAGGTCGGTGCCGTCCAGGGCCGAGCCGACGCTGGCGTCGTCCAACAGGCAGACGACGACGAGGTCGTTCGCGGCCACCGCCTCGGCGGGGTTCGCGGCGACCAGGGCGCCTTCGGCGGCGAGGGCCTCGGCCTTGGCGGCGGTGCGGTTCCAGACGGTCAGGGAGTGGCCGGCGGCGAGCCAGGTGCGGGCCAGGGCGGTGCCCATGTCGCCGAGGCCGAGCAGGGTGAGGGAGCGCTGTGCAACGTTCGTGTCGGTCATGGGGTTCAGACTGGTGGCGGGCCGAAAGGTCCTCAAGTACGTACTTTGGAGTGGGTGGTTACTTCAAAGTGAGTGAGCACGTGGGGAGGGGTGCGTGATGTCGGTGACGCGGAGGCCCGGGGCGGACCACTGCGGTGTGGCCGCGGCGATGTCCGTGATCGACGGCAAGTGGAAGGTGTCGCTGTTGTGGGAGCTGGACCAGCGGCCGCGCCGCTTCGGCGAGCTGCGGCGGCTGGTCCCGGGGGTGTCGGAGAAGGTGCTCGCCGCCCAGCTGCGCGAGCTGGAGTCGGACGGCCTCGTGTACCGCGAGGCGTACGACGAGGTCCCGCCGCGCGTGGAGTACTCCCTGACGCCGCTGGGCCACGGCCTCAACGCGGCCCTGGAGCCCCTCGGGGAGTGGGGGAGCCGGAACCTCCTCACCGATGAGGAGGCGTCCGCCTAGCGGGCGTGGAGGTCGGTCCGGGGCTCCACCCACAGGGCTTCGCCGAGGGCGCACAGTTCGCCCTCGGCCGTGGCCAGGGCCGTGCCCACGCGGTACTTGCGGCCCTCCCCGCCGAGCATCCAGGAGTACGACACCAGCCCCGTGCCGACCGGGACCGACCGCAGCAGCCGGCCCGTCAGGGCGGCCGTGACCGCGCCGGCCCGCCGGTCGTCGAGGAGGCGGCCCGCCGCGTTGCCCGGGCAGTCCAGCGCGCCCCACACCAGCTCGGCCGGCAGCAGCCCGTCGGCGTCGGCGAGCGCGGGCCCCGGGGTCCAGGCGGTGGCGACCAGGGCCGTGCCGGGCACCCGGCCGCAGTGCAGGCGCAGGCCCGTGTCCGGGGTGCGGTCCAGGCCGCAGCCGAAGCAGTCGACCGACCCGTCCGGCGGCGCCGCCCGGTAGGCGTCGGCCGCCGCCCGGGCCTGCTCCCAGGACGGGGCCGGCGGGGGCTCGACCGTCGGCTCTCCCGGGACCGCGGCGGCCAGCAGGTCCGTGCCGTCGGTCAGCTCGGCCCCGCCGCCGGCGGTCGGGGCGAGCCGGACCGGGGCGTCGGTGGGCACGGGACGGCGGAAGTCCACCCGTACGCCCTTCGCGGCCGCGTGCGCGGCCAGCACCCCGGCGACGTACCCGCCGAAGGCGACTCCCGGGTACCCGCAGAGGAGGCCCGGAACCGTGATCGTCTCGAAGTCGGTCATGACCGACACCTCATCACACGCGCCGCCCCCGCGGCAGAGCGGCAACCTTTGCCGCAGCCCGTTCGTCCTCCATTCTGGGACGGACGCGCGCACGGACGCGTGCAGGGCTTCGGAGGTGGCGGGATGGCTCAGCAGCCGTGGGGGCAGCAGTACCCGGTCCACCCGCCCGCGTCCCCGTACGGGGCGCCGCCGCCCGTGCAGCCGGGGCAGGCGTGGCCGTCGGTGCAGGTCCCGCCGTCCGCGATGCGCGCCTCGCACACCGACCGCGACCGCACGGTGGACGTCCTCAAGGCCGCCTACGCCGAGGGCCGGCTCTCCCGCGAGGAGTACGGGCAGCGCTTCGACGCGGCCTCCCAGGCGCAGACGTACGGCCAGCTCGCGCAACTGGTGGCCGATCTGCCGGCCGGGCCGATGGCCGTCCCCTACGGCGCCGGGCCGGCGGCGCCGGCCTTCGCCGGGCACCCGGCTGCGCCGCCCCTCGCCGTGCCGATGCCCCTGGCCATGCCCCTGCCCATGCCCATGACCGTGCCGACGCCGGTGCGGCGGGTCAACGGGCTGGCGATCGCGTCACTCGTCCTGGGTGTGCTGTGCCTGCCGACCCTCGGCATGGTCGCCCCCGGCGCCGTGATCACCGGCCACATCGCCAAGGCGCAGATCCGGGCCCGCGGCGAGGAGGGCGAAGCGCCGGCGACCCTCGGTCTCGCGCTCGGCTGGTTGGCGATGGGCGGCTGGACGCTGCTCTTCGTGCTGGCGGGCTTCGGCGCGCTCGGCTGAGCGAGCGAGCGGAGGCAGTGCCTCCGCTCCTGCCGCCCCTGGGAGGCGGCCCGATAGTATGCCCGGCAGCGAAAGTGAGTATGCCTGGCAGTGAAAGCCGGAACCGCCCACACCGCCCTCCCCGGCCCGTCGCCCGCCCCAGGAGCACCGGACCGGCGGGCGCGGACGCCGGGCGGAGGCTTGCTGCGCAACGACGCCCGGCCGCCCGGCCGAGCACCGACCAGCAGTAGGGACACCGTCAGTGACAGTCAGCACCGAGGGGTCGGCGGACGTGCGTCCGGGTACCCCGAGCGGACCGGCCGCCGGGCACACCCCCGCACCCACGGACACCGGCCCGGGGCGCGGCCTGCGCACCCGCGGCGGCCTCCTGCTGCTGGAAGCCGCCGTGGCGTTCGGTGCCGCCCTGGTCCTGCCGGTGCTGGCGCGCAGCTTCAAGCTCGACCCGCTGAACCGGATCGCCCAGGTCAGCGGCCTCGCCGGGCTCCAGCTGCGGTTCGCCCTGCTCGGACTGTTGCTCGTCGCCGCGGTGGTGCTCGCGATGCGGCTGCGCCACGGCCGCCACTTCGACCTGGCCGCCCGGCTCGCCTCCGCCGGAATCGCGGGCCTGGCCAGCGGTTTCGTCGCCGCGGGTGCGGTGATCGCGCTGCTGGGCACGCCGTGGCCGATGTTCGGCCTCAACGGCGACAGCGGCCGCATCGTCGAGTGGGCCCACGCCGTCGCCAACGGCCGGCCCTCCGGCTCGCCGGTCTACCCGCCGCTGCCCCTGTACACCCTCGGCTACTACGCCGAGTGGTTCCACGGCGGCAACACCGCGTACGCCTTCAAGGACCTGCAGATCCTCGGCACCGCCGCGTTTGGTCCGCTGGTCTACCTGGCCTGGCGGACGCTGCTGAGCCCCGTGCGGGCGCTGGCCTTCGGCGTGGTCCCCGCCTTCGCACTGATCGACTCGTACAAGCCGTACAGCCAGACGGTGCTGGTGCTGCTCGTGCCGGTGCTGGTGGCGATGGTGGTGTCCCTGCGCCGCACGGGAACCGAGCGCTGGCGGCCGGTACTGCTCAAGGGCGCCGGGTTCGGCACGGTCCTGGGCGTGCTCTTCCTCGCCTACTCCGGCTGGTTCCTGTGGAGTGCGGCCGGTGTGCTGTTCGCCGCCCTGCTGTACTTCCCCTGGCGGACCGGGCCGGCCAAGGGCGCGGCGTTCATGGCGGCCTCCCTGGGAGCCTTCCTGCTGGTCGCCGGGCGCTACCTGATGGTCATGCTGATCGAGGGGCAGACCACCAAGGACTACAACTTCCGCTTCGACAACTTCACCGACCCGGCCTACTACCTGATGTGGCGCACCGACATGCCGGGCAAGGTGGGCGACTGGCCACCGCCCGGCGAGTTCGGCGGTGTCGGGCTGTTCGCGCTGGTGACGTTCGTCTGCCTGGGCGCGGCGATCTGGCTGGGTCTGCGCAAGCCGCTGGCGGTGACCATCGCCGCCATGTTCATCAGCGCCTGGGTGATGCGCATGTACATCGCCTCGCACATGTACGAGACGCAGACCGTCCAGCTGTACACGCGCACCAACAACCAGCTGCTCTACTGCGGGCTGATCTTGTGCGCGCTGGTGGCCCACCTGGTCTCGCTGCGGCTGGCCGACCGGCGTTCCGCTGCCGCTCCCCTCTCCGCTGCTGCGGGGGCGGCCGGCGGTACGGGCAGCGGCGGCCCGGCCGGCTCCGGCTTCCCCGGCCGGGAGGGCGCGGTGATCGGAACGCTGTGCGCGCTCCTGCTGCTGCTCGGTACGGTCTCCTCGTCGATGTCCGACCGCTACATGCCCGCGCAGGACGGCACGTACCGGATCCTGCCGTGGGTGTCGCACACCATCCGGATGCAGGACGGGACGTGCCCGAAGTTCGCTCCGGAGGGCCAGTGCTCCAAGGACGGCGACCAGGGCTGGCTGAGCTACATCCGATGACCAGGGGCAACCGATGATCTCCGCACTGACGCGGGTGGCCGACGGGGCCGCCCGGACCCCCAAGCGGCTCTGGGCCACCGCCTTCGCGCTGTTCTTCGCACTGGCGGCCTCTTGGTCGGCCGCCACCCCGCTCGGCGGCTCACCCGACGAGCACGCGCACTTCATCCGCGCCGCCGCCGTCGCCAGGGGCCAGATCAACGGCCCCGAAGTGATGGTCCCCCACACGGTGGCGGGCATCGAGGGCGAGTTCGCCGAGACCGGGGTGCAGCTTCCCCAGTGGTACGGGCAGCTGCCGAAGCAGCACGAGTGCTACGCCTGGAAGGAGGGCACGCCCGCCTCCTGCGCGCCGGCCCTCGGGCACTCCGGGAAGACCGTCCAGGTCACCACCGCAGCCGGCCGCTACCACCCGGCCTACTACCTGGTCACGGGATGGCCGAGCCTGCTGGTGGAAGGGCCGCACGGGCTGTACCTGATGCGGCTGGCCTCGGCGGCGCTCTGCTCCGCCCTGTTGGCCAGTGCCGTGGTAACGGCCGCGGAGTGGCGGCGCCGGTCGGTGGCGCTGCTCGGGGTGTTCGCCGCGGCCACGCCCATGGCCCTGTACATGGGGGGCATGGTCAACCCGAGCGGCGGTGAGATCGCCGCCGGGGTACTGGTGTGGACGGCCCTGCTGTCGGTCCTGATGTCGCCCGACCCCCGGCTGCTGAACCGGCGGCTCGCCCGGGTGGGCATCGGCGGCCTGGTGCTGATCAACATCCGTCCGCTCGGACTGATCTGGTTCGCCGGCGCGGTCTCCTTCGCGCTGCTCCTGCAGCAGCGGGGCGTCCTCGGCCAAGTGCTGCGCCGCAAGGCGCTGTGGCTGTGGACGGCGCTGCTCGGCGTGGCCACGGCCGGTGCGCTGCTGTGGGCGGGAGCCCACCCGGACAACTCGGTGATCAACACGCCGGGGACGCTCACCATGAAGGAGGCCGCGCGGCAGACCTTCGGCAACACCCAGACCTACGTCCACCAGATGCTCGGCTACTTCGGCTGGCTGGACACGCCGGCGCCGGCCTTCACCTGGCTGGTGTGGTGGGGCGTGCTCGCGGTGCTGACGGCGCTGGGGCTGGTCTACGGGCGCGGGCGCGAGGTGGTGGCGCTGCTGGGCATGCTCGTGGCGATCGTGGTGGTGCCGGTGGTGGCCCAGACGCTCCAGGCGGAAAAGCTCGGCATGGTGTGGCAGGGCCGCTACCTGCTGCCCTTCGCCGTGGGCCTGCCGCTGATGGCGGTGATGACCGCGGCGAGCCGGTCGCCCGAGGGCGGCTTCCCCTGGCGCAGGCTGACCGGTTTCGCGGTGGCCGGGCTGGCGCTCGCCGATGCGGCGGCGTTCTTCTGGACGCTGCGGCGCTTCGCGGTCGGCACATCCGGCCCCTGGGTGCCGTTCTCGGCGCACTGGGCGCCGCCCGGCGGTTGGGCGCTGTGGACCGCGGTGTACACGGCCGCGGCGTTCGCGGTGGTGCTGCCGGCACTGGCCCGGGACCGGGATGCCGCCGCGTCGGGGGACCGGCTGCAGCACGATGCCGCACGCAGGGGGC
This sequence comes from Streptomyces sp. NPDC059851, assembly GCF_042732005.1. NCBI lineage: Bacteria > Bacillati > Actinomycetota > Actinomycetes > Kitasatosporales > Streptomycetaceae > Streptomyces > Streptomyces sp. NPDC059851. Next base: position 95,491 of record NZ_JBHWJJ010000008.1, read on the forward strand.
AGCACCGCCCGAGGGTGCCGGCGGCCGGCTGACCCGCCGTCAGGCGGTGACCTCGGCCGTCACCACCATCGCCGTACGGTCGTCGGCCTCGGCGAGCAGGTGGCCGCCGGGGGCCCAGACCGCGGCCCCTCCGCAGCCGGTCCAGGGGCCGGCCGCGCCGACGTGGTTGGCGAGGACCACGTACAGGCCGTGCTCCTTGGCGAGCCCGGGGTACACCGTCGCCCGCTCCTCGGTCCCGCCGCCCGTCCCGTACAGGGAGGAGGCGAGGTGGACGCGGCAGCCGGCCGCCGCCGCGCGCCCGGCGAGCTCGGGGAAGTGGTTGTCGAAGCAGATGCCGAGCGAGAAGCGGATCCCGCCGAGCTCGAAGTGTCCGTCGCGGTCGCCCGCCGCGAAGGCGTCCTGCTCCTGCCGGTACAGGTGCTGCTTGACGTACGTGGTGACGGGCGCACCGTCCGCACAGTAGACCAGCGTGGCGATGACGGGCCGCGGGCCGTCGCTGCGCAGTGCGACGTTGACGGCGACCGCGGTGCCGGCGGACCGGAGCGGGTCGAGCCGGGGATCGTCCGGGTCCGCGATCCACAGGCCCGGGTCGGCGGCGAGGGCGGCCAGCTCGTAGCCGGTGGGGGTGAGCTCGGGGAACACCACGAGCCCGGCGCCCGCGTCCCGGGCTTCGACGGCGAGGGCGGCGGCCCGTGCGGTGTTGCCGGGGATGTCGGCGGGTATGCAGGTCAGCTGCGCTGCGGCGATCTTCATGCGCCCCAGGATGCCCGACCGAGGCCGCCGGGAGGCCGGTGGCCGGAAAGCACCCCTGAAACCGGTCGGGGAGGGGGAGCGGGGCGGTCAGCGCGGGGGTTCGGCGGCGGTCACCTGGCGGTGCGCCAGTTCCGCGAGCCGAGCCTGCCCGACCCTGCCGGGGTGGAACCAGTCCCAGTGGCTCAACTGGTCGGCGGCGAAGGGGTACTGGAACACGGCGCCGCCGTCGTAGCGGCACAGTGCGTCCTTCCCGCAGACCTCGCGGAGCACCTCGTTGTACTCGACCACCCGCGCCCGCACCTGCTCGCGCCTGGCCGTCGCCGTGGCCGCGGACGACAGTGGATCCGCGAGCATCGACTGGCAGATGCCCAACTTCCACACCTGACGCACCATCGGACTGTCCTTGCCCTGCTGCCACAGCCGCTGGAGGTCCGGCACGCTGGAGACGTACACCTGGGAGGCGGGCGACGACGCCCGCAGCGTGCGGAGGGCCTTCTCGAAGCCCGCCCGGAACTCCGCCACGGGGGTCATCGTCGAAGTCGACGGACGGCACGCGTCGTTCGAGCCGACCATGACCGTGACCAGGTCGGGCTTGTGCTCGGCCGCCGAGGCCAGCTGTCCTTCCAGGTCAGCCATCCGCGAGCCGGTGACCGCGTGGTTCCAGCTGCGTGCCGCCACCTGCGCGTCCCCGAGCAGCCGGGCGGCGAGGGAGCGGACCGCGGGGTCGCTCCCGGTGGCCCAGGAGACCTCCGGGCAGTCGGCCAGTACCGAGCAGGCGTCGAAGCCACGGGTGATGGAGTCTCCGACGGCGGCGATCGACGCGGGCGCGGTGTTCCAGCGCGGCGCGGCCTGCGCGCCCCGCTCCCCCTGCTCGGGGACCGCGGCCGCCTGACACCCGGTCAGCACCCCGGCCAGGAGGGCCAGGGTCGCACCCGTGCCCGCGCGTGTGCGTCGCGTGCGGCGTCCGGGGGCGGTGGTGCGCATCGGGTGGTCCCCTCCTCGTCGCCCCGCGTCCTCACGGGGGGCGTCCTGCTGAGTGAAAGCTCTGGGTTTGGCGGCCTCGGACCGACCGTACGACACACCATGGCCCCTGCCGCACGGTAGCTTTTCCCCCGTGGCGTTTCGGCCGCAGGCCCCGCAGCGCAATGTCTGATTGTTTCCGTTACATTACATCACGTCACATTCTGTCCGTTTTCTGGAGTTTATTCCCGACCTCGTCCCACACTGGAGGTCCCGGTGACGACACGTGGAGTTCTGTACGTGCATTCCGCTCCGCGCGCGCTCTGCCCGCACGTGGAATGGGCCGTTGCGGGCGTGCTCGGGGTGCGGGTGAACCTCGACTGGATCCGGCAGCCCGCCTCTCCGGGCACTTGGAGAGCGGAGTTCTCCTGGCAGGCCGAGGCGGGCACCGCGTCGAAGCTCGCCTCCGCACTGCGCGGCTGGCACCTGCTGCGCTTCGAAGTGACCGCCGAACCCTGCGCCACCGCCGAGGGCGAGCGCTACAGTTCCACACCGGACCTCGGCATCTTCCACGCCGTCACCGGCCTGCACGGCGACATCCTGATCCCCGAGGACCGGCTGCGCGCCGCCCTCGCCCGCTCCGCGCTCGGCGAGACCGACCTGGAAGCGGAGATCTCCCGGCTGCTCGGCAAGCCCTGGGACGACGAACTGGAGCCCTTCCGGTACGCCGGCGAGGGCGCGCCCGTGCGCTGGCTCCACCAGGTCGTGTAGCTGCCCGAGCGGCACGCGGCGACGCGAGAGGCCCACCCGTGGATCCCGGGTGGGCCTCTCGCGTAGGGGTGGTGCGGCGTCCGCGCGCGGCGCGGCGGACGGCGCCCCCTCGGGGTCAGACGCTGCGGAACGCCAGCGTGACGTTGTGGCCGCCGAAGCCGAACGAGTTGTTGATCGCGGCGATCGGGCCCTCGGCGGGCAGCTCGCGCGGCTCGCCGCGGACGATGTCCGCGTCGATGTCCTCGTCCAGCTCGTCGATGTTGATCGTCGGCGGGGCGGTCCGGTGGTAGAGCGCCAGCACGGTCGCGACGGTCTCGATACCGCCGGCGCCGCCGAGCAGGTGGCCGGTCATCGACTTGGTCGCGGAGATGGCGATGTGGTCGAGGTCGTCGCCCAGGACCTTGCGCAGGGCCTTCACCTCGGCCGTGTCGCCCTGCGGGGTCGACGTGGCGTGGGCGTTGACGTGGACCAGCTCGGCCGGGTTCAGGCCCGTGTTGTCGAGCAGGTTCTGCACGGCGGCGGCGACGCCGCGGCCGGTCGGCTCCGGCTGCGCGATGTGGTGGCTGTCCGCGGACAGGCCCTGTCCCAGCACCTCGCAGTAGACGCGGGCACCGCGCGCGGCGGCGTGCTCCGCGGACTCCAGCACCACGACGCCCGCGCCCTCGCCGAGGACGAAGCCGTCACGGTCCTTGTCGTACGGGCGGGAGGCCAGCTGCGGGTTCTCGTTGTTCTTGGACATCGCCATCATGTTGGCGAACGCGGCGATCGGCAGCGGGTGGATCGCCGCCTCGGTGCCGCCCGCGACGACCACGTCGGCGCGGCCGGTGCGGATCATCTCGACGGCGTAGCCGATGGCTTCGGCTCCGGAGGCGCAGGCGCTGACCGGGGTGTGCACGCCCGCCTGGGCGTTGACCTCCAGGCCGACGTTGGCCGACGGGCCGTTCGGCATGAGCATGGGGACGGTGTGCGGGGAGACCCGGCGCACACCCTTTTCCTTCAGTACGTCGTACTGGTCGAGCAGGGTGGTGACACCGCCGATACCGGAGGCGATCACGGTGCCCAGGCGGTCCGGCGCGACGGACTCGTCCTCGCCCGCCGGGGCCTTGTAGCCGGCGTCGGCCCAGGCCTCGCGGGCCGCGATGACGGCGAACTGGGCCGAGCGGTCCAGCTTGCGCGCGAGCGGCTTCGGGAGGACCTCGCTCGGGTCGACGGCGACCGGGGCGGCAATACGGACCGGGAGTTCGGCGAAGCGCTCGCCCTCCAGGGGCTTGACGCCGGAACGGCCGGCGAGCAGACCTTCCCAGGTCGAAGCGCTGTCGCCACCCAGCGGAGTGGTTGCGCCGATACCGGTGACGACCACGGTGCGATTGGTCGGGCTCACAGGAATTCTTTCTCCACGTCTCAGGGGGTGCTGAATTGTCACGGCGCCACCGCCGGGTGGCGACAAACGCTCGTCAGGCTCAGGCCTGGTGCTTCAGGATGTAGTCGGCAGCGTCACCGACGGTCCGGAGGCCCTTGACGTCCTCGTCCGGGATCTTGACGTCGAAGCGCTCTTCGGCGGCGACGACGACCTCGACCATGGAGAGGGAGTCGACGTCCAGGTCGTCGGTGAACGACTTGTCGATCTCGACGTCCTCGACCGGGATACCGGCGATCTCGTTGACGATCTCCGCCAGACCCTCGACGATCTCTTCCTGCGTGGCGGCCATGTGGCGCTCCTTCTGTAGCTGACTGCGGTGAAACAGGCCGGGATGTGGTTCCGGGCCCTAGGGGAGGGTAACGACCGTCGCGGCGTAGACGAGCCCCGCCCCGAAGCCGATGACGAGCGCGGTGTCGCCGCTCTTCGCCGCTCCGGTCGCCAGGAGCCGCTCCATTGCGAGCGGGATCGAGGCGGCCGACGTGTTGCCGGTGGTTTCCACGTCACGGGCGACCGTGACGTGCTCCGGCAGCTTGAGGGTCTTCACCATCGAATCGATGATCCGCATGTTGGCCTGGTGCGGAATGAAGACGTCCAGGTCACCCGGGGCGATCCCGGCGGCGTCGAGCGCCTGCTGGGCCACCTTCGCCATCTCGAAGACGGCCCAGCGGAACACCGCCTGGCCCTCCTGCGTGATGGCCGGGAACTTCTCGCCGGCGTCCTTGCCGAGGTACTCGTCCCACGGCACGGTCTGCTTGATCGTCTCGGACTTGTCGCCCTCCGAGCCCCACACCGTGGGGCCTATGGCCGGCACGTCCGAGGGGCCGACGACCACGGCGCCGGCGCCGTCACCGAACAGGAAGGCCGTCGCGCGGTCCTCCAGGTCGGTCAGGTCCGACAGCCGCTCCACGCCGATGACCAGCACGTACTGGGCCGAGCCCTCGATGACGAGGCCCTTGGCGAGGGTCAGGCCGTAGCCGAAGCCGGCACAGCCCGCCGAGATGTCGAACGCGGCCGGCTTGACCGCGCCGATCCGGTGCGCGATCTCGGTCGCGACCGCCGGGGTCTGCCGGAAGTGGGAGACCGTCGAGACGATCACGGCGCCGATCTGCTCCGGAGAGACACCGGCATCGGCCAGCGCCTTGCCGGAGGCCTCCACCGACATCGCGGCGACGGTCTCCTCTGCCGAGGCCCAGTGCCGGCTCGCGATGCCCGAGCGGGAGCGGATCCACTCGTCGGAGGAGTCGATCTTCTCCAGGATGACGTCGTTGGAGACCACCCGGGAGGGGCGGTAGCCGCCGACGCCGACGATGCGGGCGTACGGGGAGCCCTGGGCAGGCTTGATCTTCGACATGCTGTGTGGGCTCCTTCTCTCAGGCCGAGTGCTCGGCGATGAGCGCCGCGGCCTTGTCGAGATCGTCCGGGGTCTTCAGGGCCACGTTCGGCACGCCCTTGAGCGCGCGCTTGGCCAGACCCGTCAGGGTGCCGCCCGGGCTGAGCTCGACGAGCCCGGTGACGCCGAGTGCGGCGAACGTCTCCATGCACAGGTCCCAGCGGACCGGGTTCGCGACCTGGCCCACCAGGCGGGCGACGACCTCGGCGCCCGAGGTGACGACCTGGCCGTCCTTGTTCGAGACGTACTTCAGCTCCGGGTCGGCCGGGGCCAGGGCCTTGGCGGCCCCGTCCAGCGTGGCGACCGCGGGAGCCATGTGGTGCGTGTGGAAGGCGCCCGCGACCTGCAGCGCGACGACCTTCACGGAGCCCTCGGGCTTCTCGGCGACCAGGGCGTCGATCTGCTCCTTGGTGCCGGCGGCCACGATCTGGCCCGCGCCGTTGATGTTGGCGGGGGTCAAACCCAGCTTCTCCAGGTGCGCGACGACCACGTCCCGGTCCCCGCCCAGCACCGCGGCCATGCCGGTCTCGGTGACGGCGGCGGCCTCGGCCATCGCCAGACCCCGGGTCCGGACGAAGGACAGCGCGTCGGCGTCGGAGAGGACGCCCGCGTACGCGGCGGCGGTGATCTCCCCGACGCTGTGGCCCGCGACGGCGCCGAAGGCCGTACGGGAGCCCAGCTCCGAGGCGGCGAGCAGACCCGCGGCGACGAGCAGCGGCTGGGCCACGGCGGTGTCGCGGATCTCGTCCGCGTCCGCCTTCGTGCCGTAGTGGGCGAGGTCGAGCCCGATGGCCTCCGACCACGCGGCGACACGGTCAGCGGCGCCGGGCAGTTCGAGCCAGGGGGTCAGGAAGCCGGGCGTCTGTGCGCCTTGGCCGGGAGCGACGAGTACGAGCACCCTCACACTCTCTCTTGTCGAGGGTCCCAGCCGCCCGTGGGGACAGGGACCAAGAACCGTCAGGGTAATTGTTGAAGTCCGACAAAAGTCTAGGACTGCTGATCGTTGTCAGCCAGACGCCCGAGGATCAGGGCGATCCGCAACGTGAACGCCGAGCGGACATCGGAAGGCGACCAGCCGGTGACGTCGGTCACACGTCGGAGCCGGTAGCGCACCGTGTTCGGGTGCACGAACAGCATCCGCGCCGCCCCCTCCAGACTGCTCGCCTGCTCCAGGTAGACGCTCAGCGTCTCCAGCAGCGCCGACCCCGCCTCCTCCAGCGGTCTGTAGATCTCCTCCACCAGCTGCTCCCGGGCAGAGGGATCCGAGGCGATCGCGCGCTCGGGCAGGAGATCGTCCGCGAGCACCGGCCGCGGGGCGTCCTGCCAGGCCGAACAGGCCTTCAGACCGGCCGCGGCCGCCTGCGCGGACCGGGTCGCGTTCAGCAGGTCCGCGACCACCGGGCCCGCAACCACCGGGCCCGCGGCGAACGGGCCGATCAGCGACTTCGCGACCTGGAGCGGATTGTCGCTGCCGCCCGCGATCACCACCAGCCGGTCGCCGAGCACACCGGTGAGGACCTGCAGCTTGTGGTGCCGGGCCGCCCGCCGGATCGCCTCCACGGTCAGCTCGCTGTCGCCCTCCGGCGCGGTGCCGAGCACCACGCACACGTGCTCCGGCGAGTTCCAGCCGAGGGCCGCGGCCCGCGAGAGCGCGCCCTCGTCGGCCTCCCCGGACAGCACCGCGTTCACCACCAGGGACTCCAGCCGGGCGTCCCACGCCCCGCGCGCCTCGGCGGCCTGCGCGTACACCTGGGCCGTCGCGAACGCGATCTCGCGGGCGTACACCAGCAGGGCCTCGCGCAGGATCGACTCGTCGCCCGGGGCCGCCACCTCCTCGATCGCGGCCTCCATGACCTCGATCGTGGTGCGGACCATCTCGACGGTCTGGCGCAGCGTGATCGCCCGGGTCAGTTCGCGCGGCGCCGTCCCGAACACGTCGGTGGAGATCGCCTGCGGGGTCTCGGGGTGCCGGAACCATTCGGTGAACGCGGCGATACCGGCCTGGGCGACCAGGCCGATCCAGGACCGGTTCTCCGGGGGCATCGCCCGGTACCACGGCAGGGTCTCGTCCATGCGTGCGATCGCGTTCGCGGCGAGCCGGCCGGAGGACTTCTCCAGTCGGCGCAGCGTCGCGGCATGCGGATGGGCGGCAGTGCGATGCGCGGGGGAATGCTCACGTTCGGGTTGGGGCACGGGACAAGACTGCCTTATCGGGACGGCGGCGCGGAGTGCGGCCTCACACCCAAGGTCTACCGTGGGCACATGATTGATGTACGCCGCGGTGCCGACCGGTACCCGGGTGGTGATCCCGAGGCGGGGATCAGCACCCGGCACGCCTTCTCCTTCGGGAGCTTCTACGACCCGGACAACCTGCGCTTCGGCCCGCTCCTGGCCTGCAACGAGGAGGCCCTCGCCCCGGGCGCCGGGTTCGAGGAGCACGCGCACAGCCACACCGAGATCGTCACCTGGGTCATCGAGGGTGAGTTGACGCACAAGGGCAGCACCGGCGAGGAGGCCGTGGTCCGCCACGGCGACGTGCAGCACCTCGGCGCCGGATCCGGTGCCCGGCACGTCGAGCGCAACGACGGCGCCGAGCCGCTGCGCTTCGTGCAGACCTGGCTCGCGCCGCTGGCCCCCGGCGGGGAGCCCGCGTACCGACTGGTCCGCGGGCTCGCCGACGGCACCCCGTACGAGGTCCCCGCGGCCGGGGCCGTCCTGCACGTCCGGCGCCCGGGTGCGGGTGAGCACGTGGACGTCCCCGCCGCGGAGCGCGTCTACCTGCACGTGGTCCGCGGTGACCTGCGGTTGGACGGGGTGGAGCTCGGCCCCGGGGATTCGGCCCGGATCACCGGCGAGCAGGGCCTCCAGGCCGTGGCGGGGTCCCCCGGGGAACTGCTGATCTGGGAACTCGGGTAGTCCCCGCCCGGCCCCGTTCCCCGCTCAGCGGTGGAGCGGGCCGGAGAGCTCGGCGAGGACGCCGTCCGTGAAGGGCGGCCAGGCCTCCACGGCCCACGGGCCGAAGGCCCGGTCCGTCAGCACCACGCAGGCGGCACGCGCGGCGGGGTCCACCCACAGGAAGGTGCCGGCCTGGCCGAAGTGGCCGAAGGTGCCCGGCGAGGAGGAGGAACCCGTCCAGTGCGGGCTCTTGGCGCCGCGGATCTCCAGGCCGAGCCCGAAGTCGTTCGGGGCTTGGTGCCCGTAGCCGGGGAGCACGCCCTTGAGGCCGGGGTGGACCGTGGCGGTGGCCTCGGCGACCGTGCGCGGGTCGAGCAGGCGGGGCGCCTGCAGCTCGGCGGCGAAGCGGACCAGGTCCGACACGGTGGAGACGCCGTCCTTGGCGGGCGAGCCCTCCAGGGTGGTCGAGGCCATGCCGAGCGGCTCGAACACCGCCTGGTGCACGTATGCGGCGAAGGGGATGCCGGTGGCCTTGGTGATGTGGTCGCCGAGCACCTCGAAGCCGGCGTTCGAGTACAGCCGGCGCGTCCCGGGCGCGGCCATGACCCGGTGCTCGTCGAAGGCCAGGCCGCTGGTGTGCGCCAGGAGGTGACGCACCGTCGCACCCTCGGGGCCCGCGGGCTCGTCCAGCTCGACCGCTCCCTCCTCGTACGCGACGAGTGCGGCGTACGCCGCGAGCGGCTTGGTCACCGAGGCCAGCGCGAACCGGTGGTCGACGGGCCCGTGGGAGCCCGCCAGGCTCCCGTCGGACCGCACGACGGCCGCCGCGGCGGTCGGCACCGGCCAGTTGTCGATGATCCGCAGGCTGTCCAGGGTCTCCACGCTCTCCATGCCGCCGAGCCTACTTGCTTGGAGTGCGCTCAAGGGTTCTAGCGTGGGCGTCATGAGCCTGACAGGGACGCAGACGCGGTACACGATCAGCGAGGTCGAGGCCCTGACCGGGCTGAGCCAGCACACCCTGCGCTGGTACGAGCGGATCGGCCTGATGCCGCACGTGGACCGGTCCCACTCGGGGCAGCGGCGCTTCAGCGACACCGACCTGCGCTGGCTGTCCTTCGTGGGCAAGCTGCGCGCCACCGGGATGTCCGTGGCCGACATGGTCACCTACGCCGAACTGGTCCGCGAGGGCGAGCACACCGTCGACCGGCGGCGAGAACTGCTGGAGCGGACCCGGCGCGACGTGCGGGCGCGGATCGCGGAGCTGACCGACGCGCTCGCCGTACTCGACTTCAAGATCGATCTCTACACGGGGAAGGCGGCACGCGAGTGACGCAGAACACCACCATCGAGCAGACCGAACTCGGCTCGGGCGGCCCACGGGTCGGCATCCAGGGCCTCGGCTGCATGGGCATGAGCGAGTTCTACGGGGAGACGGACGAGGAGGCGGCCCGCGCCACGCTCTGGGCGGCGCTCGACGCCGGGGTCACCCTCTTCGACACCGCGGACGTCTACGGTCGGGGCCGCAACGAGGAGTTCCTCGCACCCTTCGTCGCCGCCCACCGCGAAAGGATCACCCTCGCCACCAAGTTCGGCATCGAGCGCACCGACGACCCGCAGTACCGGGGCGTGCGCAACGACCGGGCGTACCTCCGCAGGGCGGTGGAGGACAGCCTGCGGCGCCTCGGCACCGATGTGATCGACCTGTACTACATGCACCGTCACGACCCGTCGGTGCCGTTCGCCGAGTCGGTGGGCGCCATGTCGGAGCTGGTTCAGGAGGGCAAGGTGCGCCACCTGGGGCTCAGCGAGGTCACCGGGGCGGAGCTGCGGGAGGCGTGCGCGGTGCACCCGATCGCGGCCCTCCAGTCGGAGTGGTCGTTGTTCAGCCGGGACGTGGAGCGCAGCGCGGTGGGCGCGGCGGCGGAGCTCGGCGTGGCCTTCGTGCCGTACTCCCCGCTCGGCCGCGGCTTCCTGACCGGCGCCTTCGCGGACGCGGCGGAGCTGTCGCAGGGTGACTTCCGCCTCCTCCAGCCGCGGTTCACCGGCGCCAACGCCAAGGCCAACACTGCGCTGCTGGAGCCGGTGCGGCAGGTCGCGCGGGCCCACGGGGCCACCCCGGCGCAGATCGCGCTGGCCTGGGTGCAGCAGCGGGCGCGGGCGCACGGGCTGACGGTGGTCCCGATCCCGGGCACCCGCCGGCCGGAACGGCTCGCGGAGAACACCGCCGCGACCCGGATCACGCTGACGGAGCCGGAGCTGGCCCTGCTGGAGCCGATCGCCGGCCAGGTCTCCGGGGACCGCCACCCGGACATGACCTTCACCTCGGCGGCCCGCGAGGCGTAGCCGCGACGAGGGGCGGGGCGCCGCGGGGGCGCCGGCGCTACGTCTCGGAGAGGTCGGTGGAGAAACGATCCCGCAGGGCCGAGTACTCCGCGTCCGTCAACAGGCCCGCGCTGTGCAGCTCGCTCAGGTGGTGCAGGCGCTCGTCCGTGCGTCGCGCCGGCACCGAGGCGACCGGGGTGCGCACCCGCATCCCGGCGAGCACGGCCGCGGCGAACGGCAGCGACTCGTGCACCGCCCCGTACCCGGTGCCGAACACGGCGGTGGCGAGGTCGTGGTCCGGCCGCGGGTCGGCCCCGGTGTCGTCCCGGCGTATGAGCCGCAGGTGACCGCCCGGCCCCTCCGGCGAACGCCATTCGACGCCGGCCAGCTCCGAGAGCGGGTAACGCTGGTCCCCCGCCTTCCACTTGGTGCCGGTGGCGCCCGTGCGCGACCACTGGAAGCTGACGGCCGAGCCGTCGAAGCCCACGCGCGCGTCGTACGCCTTCAGCTGGAGCGGCGGTTCCGCCACCGGCACGAGGAAGCGCTCGGCCGGCTCGTCCGCCTCGGGGCCCAGCCGCTCGCGCAGCCGGTCGACGAACTCCCGCGCCTGCTCCGCCCGGTCACCCGGCACCACCAGACGGTACGGGTCGCAGACCGCGCGCAGCTGTCCTGCGGCGGCCTCCATCAGCGGATCCGCGCCCGGTCTCGGCACGGCCTGCAGTACCACCGCCTCGCGTCTGCCCGTGGTCGGACGGGCGGTGAGCTCCGCTGCGGACAGCGCCTCGAAAGGGATCCGCCGCGCCCCGAGGGCGTTCCAGAGCCTTGGCGTTCGCATCCCCCGGTTGAAGCGGATGAGCACCGAGTCCGAGTCGAACTCCCAGGCGGCATGATTTCCGGCCAGTACGTCACCCATGCGGCACATGGTAAGGGGATACGCCCCCGCGCGTCCCCCTCGGTACGGGGCCCGTTTTCCACGGCTCTACGCGTGTCAGTCCGCGTCTGTCCCGGAAATTCCACGGCGGCAGGCATCGTCCCCGGTCGCGCAGACAACGGAGTCGAAGGTGCCGGTTCCGATTTTGGCGAAGTTGTCCAGGGAGCCCGTACCTGGCTCGAAATAGCCGGTGTGTCGCTTGGCCCCCGCCGAGGACAGCAGCCGCGCGCCGAACTCCGGCGACACCGGGTCCGCACCGTGTCCCAAACCGCCGACCTCCAGGTGCGGTACGTCCGCGATCCAGTCACCGGAGTCCCGGGTGGCCCACACGCGGGCCGAGGTGCCCAGTTCGGCCACCGAGCCCGCGCGCATGCCCGGGCTGCCCGCCACGACGACGTCCGTCACCCGGGGGGGCAGCGCGTGCGCGGCGACCCCGCACACCACCGAACCGTAGCTGTGGCAGAACAGCGCCACGCTCGCGTCCCCCGGCAGCGACGCCGCCAGCGCCTGCAGCCGAACGGCGCCGTCCACGGCCATCCGCCCGGTGGCCGCGTCCATGCCGACCCCGGACGGGGCGGTGTAGTCGGCCCAGGCGATGACCGCGGTCCGGCTGTCCGGAGCCGCGGCGCGCTCGGCCGCGTACAGCGACTGCGCCATGCCGACCGGGGCGGTCAGCCGGCGCTGCGTGCGCTCGAAGGTGAGGACGTCGGTGTCCACGCCGGGGACGATCACCGAGACCCGCTCGGCCCGGTCGAGGTCGCCGAAGACCTCGGCGACCCGGCCGCCGCCGGTGGGGTTGAACGCGAGGATCTGGCGGCCGGGTTCGGCGAGGGACGCGAAGCGGTGGGCGCGGCGGACGGCCGAGTTGCGGTCGGCCGGCGTCAGGCTGACGTCGTGGCCGCGGGCCTGCTCGGCCTTCTCCGCCAGGCCGAGGGCGCGCAGGTTGGCGCGGTAGCGCAGCGCGGCGGGAGCCCCGTCGAGGTTGCCGACGACGAACGGGTGGGCGTCGGCGAGCCGGGCCCGCTGGCCGGCGTCGATGTCGGCGAAGAACCGGGTCACCGTGCGCACGGGGGCGTCGGCGGGCGGTACGGGCCGGCCGTCGATCCGGGCCGTGGACCAGGCGGTGAGGGCGGCGGCGCGCAGCGTGGTGCCCGCGTCGGGCCGGTGCACGGAGGTCCAGCCGGTGGTCGCCAGCATGATGAAGACGACCGCCAGTGCGAGCAGGATGCGCAGGACGGCCGGGCGCGGATCGGCGCCGACGGCGGTGGGGTGGGCGAGGCCGGGCAGGTTCACTGGGACCAGCCTATGAGACCGGAACCGGCCCTGAGGCACAGGGTGATGGGGACCACGGGGTGAGCCGGCACACGGTGACCGGGCTCACGGTGACCGGGCTCACGGTGACCCCGCTGACGGGGGAGGCGGCCCATGGTGACCGGCTCACGGGGGAGGCGGGCCACGGTGACCCGGCTCACGGCGACGGGGGTCCCGAAGGCCCGCCTGCGGCGCCCCGGTGTCAGCGCCAGTCAGCGGCGAGCGCCGGGCCGATCCGGTCGAGGTAGGCGTCGGTCATGTCCCGCAGGGCGGCGACGCTGGCGTCCCCGCCCTGCCCCCACAGCCGTCCGGTGACCCGCATCACACCCGAGAACGCGGCGACGGCCACCCGGGGGCGCGGGTCGGCGTCCACGTCAAGGCCCTCGCGCTCAGCGATCAGCCGGGCGATGTGCTCCTCCAGTTCGGTGCACCGGCGCAGGTGGACCGCGAGCAGTGCCGGGGTCGACTCGATGAGCTGGTAGGTGCGCATGTAGAGGTCGAACGGGACCACCTCGGACAGGGCCTCGTCGAGGGTGTCCCACGTGTCGCGCACGGCGGCCCGCAGCGCGGTGAGGGGGCCCTCGGCGGCCGGCCGGGCCCGCAGCGCGGCGAGGAGGTGCGATTCGGCCAGCTCCTGGGCGGCGAAGGCGACCTCCTCCTTGTTCGCGAAGTAGCGGAAGAAGGTGCGCTGGGAGACGTCCACGGCGTCGGTGATCTCGTCGACGGTGGTCTGCTCGTACCCCTGCGAGATGAAGAGGAGGAGGGCGGCCCGCAGCAACGCGTCCCGGGTGCGCCGCTTCTTGCGTTCGCGCAGTCCGGGTGCCGCCGCCGGCCGCTCGTCGGTCATCACCGCGGGAGTCCTTTCAGGGCTGGTTACGGTCCACGGCCGGTCCGGGTGCAGGGCTCAGGGGTGCCAACGCGCCGCCACCGGGCCCGGCCTGACGCCGAGTAAGCGGTCAGGGTACCTGTGACGGACCTGACAGCCACTGCCCCGTTAAGCCGTTTGTGAAGTGTCAGTCGCTGTCACTAGCCTGCTCGTATGACTCATCAGATCACCGTCGACGGCAGTGGCGACGGGACGCCCGTCGACGACCGGACACCCGTCAAGGAGCCGGGCGGGGCACCGGCCCGGTCGGGGCTCCGCGGCCACCCCTGGTTAACACTCTTCGCCGTGGCCATCGGCGTCATGATGGTCACCCTGGACGGCACGATCGTCGCCGTCGCCAACCCCGAGATCCAAAAGGACCTCGGCGCCTCGCTCTCGGACGTCCAGTGGATAACCAACGGCTACCTGCTGGCGCTCGCCGTCTCCCTCATCACCGCCGGCAAACTCGGCGACCGGTTCGGCCACCGCCAGACCTTCCTCCTCGGCATCGTCGGCTTCGCCGGCGCGTCCGCCGCGATCGGCCTGTCCTCCAGCGTCGAGCTCCTCATCGGCTTCCGCGTGGTCCAGGGCCTGTTCGGCGCCCTGCTGATGCCCGCCGCGCTCGGCCTGCTGCGCGCCACCTTCCCCGCCGAGAAGCTCAACATGGCCATCGGGATCTGGGGCATGGTCATCGGCGCCTCGACCGCCGGCGGACCCATCGTGGGCGGCCTGCTCGTGGAGCACGTCAGCTGGCAGTCCGTCTTCTTCGTCAACGTGCCCGTGGGCATCGTCGCCCTGGCCTTCGGCCTGGTCATCCTGCTCGACCACCGTGCCGAGAACGCCCCCCGCTCCTTCGACCTCCCCGGCGTCCTGCTGCTGTCGGTCGGGATGTTCTCCCTCATCTGGGCGCTGATCAAGGCCTCGGAGTGGGGCTGGGGGGACAGCCGGACCCTGCTGTTCCTCGGCGGGTCCGTGGTCTGCTTCGTGCTCTTCGCCGTCTGGGAGAGCAGGGCCGGCGAGCCGCTGATCCCGCTGGGGATGTTCCGCTCGCTGCCGCTGTCCGCGGGCACCGTGCTCATGGTGCTGATGGCGTTCGCCTTCATGGGCGGCCTGTTCTTCGTCACCTTCTACCTGCAGAACGTCCACGGCATGAGCCCGGTCGACAGCGGCCTGCACCTGCTGCCGCTGACCGGCATGATGATCGTCGGCTCGCCGCTGGCAGGCGCCGCCATCACCGCGATCGGGCCGCGCATCCCGCTCGTCGCCGGCATGGTGGCCACCGCCGCCGCCTGCTTCGGGCTGTCCGGGCTCACCCCCGGCACCGGAACCCTTGAGATGTCGCTGTGGTTCTGCCTCCTCGGCGTGGGCCTCGCCCCCGTCATGGTCGGCGCCACCGAGGTCATCGTCGGCAACGCCCCGCTGGAGCTGTCCGGTGTGGCCGGAGGGTTGCAGCAGGCCGCCATGCAGGTCGGCGGCAGCCTCGGCACCGCCGTCCTCGGCGCGGTCATGGCCCGTACGGTCGGTGACTCGTTCGGGGACAACTGGCGGGCCGCGGAGCTGCCGCCGCTCGCCCCGGAGCAGCAGGCCCTCGTCGAGAAAGGGGTCCAGGTCGGCATCGCACCGGTCCCGGAGGGCGCGCCGCAGCCCGTCGCCGACGCCATCACCAAGGTGGCGCACGACACCTTCGTGTCCGGCATGAGCACCGCCTTCACCGTCGCCGGGGTCGTCGCGGTGCTCGCCGCGGTCGTGGCCTGCTTCACCAAGCGCGGTGAGAACGCCTCCGCGGGGGCGGGCGCGGCCCACGTCTGAGCCCGGCCCCGCCCTCTTGCCCCTCCCGCTGCCGTCCCGGCGGCCCCGGGGGGCAGGGGGGCGACGGGCCGGGGGCGAACGGCGCACGGGCGGGGGCGAGCGGGCGCACGGGCGTCAACCCGCTGGGCGCCACAGCCCCGCCGGACGGTTCCGGCGGGGCTGTCGCCTATCCGGGTGGACCCGCCCGCGCTCCCTTCCGCCGGACCGTCCGCGCAGGTCAGCGTGGTGGACGAGCCGCTCCGGAACCGGTCCGGGGAGGCCCCGTCCACAAGGAGTTGACCCGTCATGCGTACGAGTTCCCCCGCAGGTGCGATCCCTGCCCGCGCCGCCGCCGCCCGCACCACGGCCCGTACGACCGCTGCTGCCCCGGCCCCGGCCGGTACGGCCACGGCGCGCGCCGCCTCCGGGCGCGCCCGTGCGGCCCTGGCCGCGGCCGCCCTGGCAGTGGTCGCCCTCCTCCCCGGTGCGTCCGGCCCGGCGCACGCCGCGCATGCCGCACCCGGCGGCCCCGCCGCGGGCCCGCCGGCGGGGAAGGCGGTGCACTGCGCGACCGGGCAGCTGTGCCTGTGGGCGCAGCCCGGGTTCACGGGCAAGCGGCACACCCACGAGCTGAGCACCCTCGACGTCAACAGCTGCACCGCGCTGCCCGCGGGCACCAGCGTCCAGTCCCTCGTCAACCGCACCGGGCGGCCGGTGACCACCTACCAGTCGGCCGAGTGCGCCGAGACGGGCGAGTTCCAGACCTACCCCGGCGACGGGGTCCAGCTCCCGGAGTCGCCGTACCTGGTGCGCGCCTTCAAGGTGTGGGAACGCTAGCGGCCCCCGTCACCGGCGGCACCGCGCCCACCGGGTCCGCTTCGGGCGCCCGGGCCGGAACCCCGGCCTGCTGACCGCCCGGGGCGGTCCCGCCCAGCCGGGCGACCTCGGCGCGCAGGGCCCGTACCTCCGCGGTCAGCTCGGCGATGGCCGCGGTCTGCGCCCGCTCGGCCTGGTCGTCGAACTCGAAGCGGGCGATGAACCAGGCCGCAATGTTCGCGGTGACCACACCGAGCAGGGCGATCCCGGACAACATCAGGCCGACCGCGAGCACCCGGCCCAGCCCGGTGGTGGGGGAGTGGTCGCCGTACCCGACGGTCGTCATCGTGGTGAAACTCCACCACACGGCGTCGCCCAGGTTCCGGATGTTGCCGTCGGGTGCGTCCCGCTCCACGCTCAGCACCGCGAGCGAGCCGAACATCATCAGCCCGACCACCGCGCCCGCCACGTACGTCGTGAGCCGGACCTGCGGCGCCATCCGTGCGCGTCGGCCCACCAGCAGCAGGGTGGACACCAGCCGCAACAGCCGCAGCGGCTGGACCAGCGGCAACACCACCGCGAACAGGTCCAGCCAGTGGGTGCGGACGAAGGCCTTCTTGGAGGCCGAGAGCCCCAGCCGGATCAGGTAGTCGGCGGCGAACGCGGCCCACACCACCCATTCGGTGACCGTGCACGCCCGGTGCACCCGGGCGTTCGCGTCGGGGACCACGATCGGCACGGCATAGGCGACGGCGAACGCCACGGCGAGGACGAGCAGCGGGGTCTGGCTCCGCTGCTCCCACCGCAGCTGGGGGGACGGTTCCTTCATACGGAGCATCGTAAGGAACGCGTAAAGCTTACTGGCGGGCGCAGCGGTGCGACCGCCGTCGCACGGCCGGCGGGCCGGGGCGCACACCCGCACCCCCCCCCCCCCGCGGCCGCACCCCCACCCCCCAGGGGCGGCCCCGGCCCC